>CBDVDN010000008.1:0-15518 GCA_965372775.1 uncultured Gammaproteobacteria bacterium | reverse complement strand
AAAAAACAATGGTACATTTTTTGCGGACTAAAAATGGTAAAGAAGTAGATTTTCTAATAACAATTGATCAGGAAGTTACGCATATTATAGAAGTAAAAACTTCTAATGATGAACCTAATAAATCGTTTCAGGATTTTTCGCATTATTTTCCAAAAGCAAAGAAAATTCAGCTTGTAAAAAATTTGACTCGTGAAAAAACCTATAGAGATGGTACTGAAGTACGTTCTTTGATAAATTGGTTGGCAATATTTGAATTCTAAAAAACTTGTAAATATTCGTTTAACCCGTCATGCAAACAGCACAACAGTCTCGTCATTCCGCGGCTTTACAGCGGAATCCAGTCAATACGCACTAGACCCCGCGGTCAAGCTACGGGATGACGGGGTTAAATGAATGTTTACAAAAACTTGTATTGCTTACCTGATTTTTCTAAGAAATCTACTATACTGCTTCTAGTCAATTACATTAACTGTATTAATATTTAACTATTGAAAATAAACATTTGGAGAAATAAGCGATGAAGATCAAGAAGTTATTGCATATTCTATTTTTAGTATTCCTCTGTCCAATTGCTTTAGGCTCAGTGACGCAAAAAGGTTATTTTCCGCAGTCACAAACCGAAGCGGTCAAATTAAATCAAATGCTTAATTTATCTAGCGGTGATCTAGGCTTAAAAGGGCCTGTTTCGCTCAGTGCGCAATATAGCAGTGAATTTGGTTATATGTTAGAAGGGCAATGGACGCAAAAGCTAGGCTTAAACAATGCGTTATCTTTGCTGTTGAATTTAGGACCAAAAGAGAGAAGGTTAAATGCGACGTGGGGACATGTATTAACGCCGAATCAACGCTTTAAGCTTACGGCGGAATATTTAGAGCAAAATAAAGACTTTGATTTTCTATCAGGCAGCACAAACGTCTGGATAGGACAAAGCGCGTATGGATTGACGTATCAGTACTTATTTCCGCATAGTTTTATCAATGATATTAATTTTAATACATTTTACAGTCATGCATCTAGCAAGAACTTATCTAATAAGCTTTTCACAGATGCAGCTGACAAATGGATTAATATACGGCGCATAGCAGGAGGCACAGAAAAGAGTGCGAGCTTAGGCGTAGACTTACTGCCTTTAAAAAATAGCTTATTAGGACTACAAGTTAATTATGACAATGTTCATTACGATACGCGCTATGAACAAGCGGATAATAGTTCAGGTTTGGGCGCGACAGTCAGTTTAAATCAGCTTATTTCAAAGCATATAAAGCTCAATTTATTAGCGAGCAGTAGACAGACGGATGATACATATCAAGCAGGTTTGTCGTGGCTTTTACACAGCAAGCCTGGCACGCAGTTAGAACTCGGTTTAACGGGTACACGGACATTAGGACGTACAGCGGGGATGGAAAATGATAGCCGAATTGGTGTGAACATGAGTTATAGCTGGGGCGGAGATTCAAGGAGTAAATCGTTTGGTTATCAGTTAGATTCGCCGTCTAGTACGAGTGATTTAGCGTCCTGGACATCGCAGCCTGCGGTGCATATGGCACAGGTTTTAGCGGCAAAAGATGAGACAAAGGTAAAGGTAGTCAACGCTGTTCATCCTGTAAAACCGGTGTTGTCGACAATAGATGTCAAAGCAGGCGAAGATCAGACGATAGATATAGCAAATTATGTGTCAAACATGAAAGGAATGAGTAAAACGGAGCATTATGCGATAGATTATCCATCAAATCATAATTTGACGTATCAAGGTGGTAAACTAACGGTTCATAAGGATAGTTTTAAAAAAACTGATTTAGGCAAGACGTATCCACTAACGGTACATTCGGCGGAGAATGGATTGTTAGCGGCGCAATCGACAGAGACGCCGAAAGAATTATTGTTAAAAGTAGTCAAGGCTGTGAATTCTGAGACGTTTGTTGCCAGCACGGATTTTAAAAAAGGCAGAAGTTTCAAATCTATTTCTGATTTTGATAAGGATCATCCGCTAAAGGTTTATGGGAGATATACTGGGACAGGTAAATATGCTGGAGACACAAAGGAAAATGGCATGTTTACAGATACGAATGTGATTTCGGATAAATTAGACATACCGGATGTTAAGTCGGATGTTAAGATTGAGAGAAATGGGGTAGATGTTACGAATGATTTTACAATAAACTGGAATAAAATTCATGCGACACATCCAGTTGATACAGGGACGTTAGAGATTTCTAGTACGACAAGTACGCCTACGGAATCTAGTGTTTATACTGTAACAGTAAAAGCCAACAGTATTGATGATGTGGGTCAACCGTGTTCAGCGACCCAAACGTTTACGATTACTGTTGGGACTATTGTGTCGCCTACTATAACGCCTAGCGGGATGTACTTGCAGGTAAATACGCCGGTTACGAAGCAAAAATTTGCAACAATCATAGCCGGAAGCGGGACTACGTTGCCGCAGTCAGCGACATATGATAAAAATGCATTTCAAAAAGATTATGGATTAACATTATCAGATATGATAAACGGGGATAAAACGCAAGATATTATTTATATATCCGGCATACCGACGCAAGTGACGGTTCCAGGGAGCGAACCTACCGTGAAAGTTACAGCGACAAATGCCCTTCATAATGAAGTTTCAGCAGATTTAAAGTTATATATAGATAATTCTTCAACGAAACCAACAATTACAATCAATTCAGAACCGAAGACTTATTGGCAGGTTGGTCATGCGGTTGAACAATACAAGATTGCGACGATAACTGCGGGAAGCGGAACACTGAACAAAGTTAGTTATCTCCCCAAAACAATTGGTGGTTTAATTGTATCAGATAAATTCAATAAGGAGAAAACGCAAGATGTTATTTCTATAGCTGGTACACCGGAGATGGCTGTACAGAAAACTGCAATAGCTATTACAGCAACGAATACAGCGGAAAAACAAGCAACTAATCATTTTGATTTGTCTGTCATATCAGATTCAGGAGCGCCGGTTATTAATGTAAATCCGTATGGCAAACCTTCTGTTAATGTTGGTAAGGACTATCCTGCGGGAAATACAGGAGAAATATTTGAGATTCAGGCAGGGAAAGATGTTCACACAGGGAAAAGTTATACGATTGATAATGTAACTTTTGATAATCAGGATGCTTTCAAGAATTATGGTTTGCAAATTAAGCTTGATCATAAACCTTATAAAGGAGGAACCATATTGGGTGTTACGCTAGCCGGTACGGCAAAACTTCCAATGATTAAACCGCAAAATTGGCCCAGTGTGACGATCACGGTGAAAAATAGTGCGGGGAAACAGAGTCAAGCTGCTTTTACATTGGATAATATTAAATCAAGTTCAGTGACAATAGATTATCCTATGAAGCAAACGGTAGAACAAATTGAGGGTTCAGTTATTAGCTGTCAAACAATTGCAGATATTAAATCCCCAAATGGAAAATTGTCAGTAAGTCAAGCTACAACTGAAGGAGATTTTAAAACTTTAGGGATAGATAAGATAAATATCATGCCTGGCGCATCGGATACTGAAAAGACAATTCAGATTTGTACAGCGGAATTCGGTTTATTGGCTCGTAATAAAGAGACGACAGCAACAATGCATATAACAGCCAAGGACGCTTACGGACAAAAACAAATAGGAGATTTTACATTAAAAGTAGATCCAGTAGTAACATTAGAAATAACAGATAGTCCAACACTAACAGTAGGAGAAAAAATTACTAAACCTTTGATTATTGGGCAAGTTAAAGTTTTAGCCGAAGATCATTCGTTCTTAAAATGGAGTCCTTCTACAATCGATAATAATCTTGCAGTTGGTCTCGGTGCTGGTGGGAAAGTTGAAGGAAATTATATAAAGAGGGATATTATCCTTTACCTTCAAGATAGTGCGAAAGGTGTTGCGAATTCTCCCGGTAATTATCAGGCGAAGTTATCAGCATGGCTTTCCAATTATACTGGAGCGACGCATATTAAAAATGGAACATTTAAATATACTATAAACCCGAGTTAGGGGGGGGGCTAAGAAATGTGTATGCTCCTAACTAACCAACAGATGTTATGCAGAACAAGGCGTGCAATGCTTTCGAGTAACGCATCATAGTTTACATACTAGTAAAATGAGCGGTGGAGAAAGCATTGCAACGCAGTTATGCCAAAAAATACGAAGTATGCATAACATCAGTGACTCAAATGCAGAACCTTGCTATCATACTCCCCAATGAGTCAGCCATTTGTTCATTTACATTTACATACCGAATATTCTATTGTTGACGGATTAATTCGCATACCAGAATTGTTGTGCAAGTCCGTTGAATTGGGGCTGCCGGCAGTTGCGGTTACTGATCACGTTAATTTGTTTTCGATGGTGAAGTTTTATCGTGCGGCATTAGCAGCCGGCATTAAACCTATCATCGGCACAGAGATTTATCTGTTTAATCCAAAAAAACAACAGCTTCCCTTTCGATTGATTTTATTGTGTCAAAATAAAGTCGGCTATAAAAATCTTACACGGCTTATTTCGCGCGCTTATTTAGAAGGGCAGACGCACGGTAAGCCGATTATTGAATATGATTGGCTTGAAAATCAAACAGATGGGCTGATTGCGCTTTCTGCAGGTCAGCAGGGCGATATTGGTCAAGCTTTGTTAAAAGAAAAGCATGATAGAGCAAAAGAACGTTTGGAAAGGTGGCTTCGATTATTTCCGAACCGTTTTTATTTGGAAGTGCAGCGCGTCGGCAAGCCGCGTGAAGAAGATTATATTCATGATATTTTGGAATTAGCGGCTGAATATCGCGCGCCGGTCGTTGCGACAAATGACGCGCGATTTATTCATCAAAGCGATTATGAAGCGCACGAAGCGCGTATATGTATTAACGGCGGATGGCAGTTGAATGATTCACGCAGACCGCACGATTATACTGATCAGCAGTATTATCGTTCTGCACAGGAGATGACGGAATTATTTTCTGATATGCCTGAAGCCCTTGAGAATACCGTTGAGATTGCAAAGCGCTGTAATTTGACGTTGACGTTAGATAAACCTTTTCTGCCGAATTTTCCAGTGCCGGAAGGTATTAGTTTGTCGGATTATTTTTCAAAAGCAGCGAAGGCGGGGCTGGAGAAAAGGGTGAAGAACTTGTTGCTGGATCCCTCGGTTAAGCCGCGGGATGACGGGGAAGAGAAGCCGCGGGATGACGGTGGATTGGAAAAGCGCAAACTTTACGATGAACGATTAGAGCGAGAGTTAGGCGTTATCAATCAAATGGGGTTTGCGGGATATTTTTTAATTGTTGCGGATTTTGTTCGATGGGCAAAAGAAAATGATGTGCCGGTTGGTCCGGGGCGCGGTTCGGGCGCTGGTTCTTTAGTTGCTTATGCGCTCGGTATTACTGATCCCGATCCTTTGCAGTTTGATTTGCTGTTTGAGCGTTTTTTAAATCCAGAACGTGTTTCGATGCCGGATTTCGATATTGATTTTTGTATGGATGGACGTGATAGGGTTATTGATTATGTTGCGCAAAAGTATGGACGTCAGAGCGTTTCGCAAATTATTACGTATGGTACGATGGCAGCGAAAGCGGTTGTACGTGATGTGGGGCGCGTGTTAGGTCATCCTTATGGTTTTGTTGATAAGTTAGCAAAACTTATTCCGTTTGAATTGGGTATGACGCTGGATCTTGCATTAGAACGAGAAGAAGTTTTAGCTGAGCGGTATAAAAAAGAAGCCGAAGTTAAGAATTTAATAGATTTAGCGCGCAGATTAGAAGGTTTGGTTCGCAATGCGGGCAAACATGCTGGCGGCGTGGTGATTTCGCCTTCATTGTTAACGGATTTTGCACCGCTGTATTGTGAAGCTGGCGGGAATAATTTAGTGACGCAGTTTGATAAGTATGATGTTGAAGCGATTGGTTTAGTTAAATTCGACTTTTTAGGATTGCGGACACTTACGATTATTCATTGGGCAGTGCAGACGATAAACGAGCAGCTTAAAGCGCAAGGTAAGCCGTCATTAGATATTTCATTAATTCCGACAGATGATACAGCAACATTTGATTTGTTAAAGTCTTGTCAAACGACCGCTGTTTTTCAGCTTGAATCGCGCGGCATGAAAGATTTAATTAAGCGGTTAGTGCCGGATTGTTTTGAAGAGATTGTAGCATTGGTCGCATTGTATCGACCCGGTCCTTTGCAGTCTGGAATGGTGGATGATTTTATTAATCGTAAGCATGGTCATGCATCGATCGAATATTTAGAAAAAAGATTAGAGCCGATATTGCGTCCGACTTACGGTGTGATTTTATATCAAGAACAAGTCATGCAGATTGCACAGGTTTTGGCGGGTTATTCACTTGGCGGTGCGGATATTTTGCGTAAAGCGATGGGAAAGAAAAACCCAAAAGAGATGGCAAAGCAGCGCAAAATTTTTGTGAAAGGCGCGGTTGAAAACGGAGTAAGGGAGGTTGTAGCTACTCGAATTTTTGATTTAATGGAAAAGTTTGCGGGTTATGGCTTTAATAAATCACATTCAGTGGCTTATGCATTAATTGCTTATCAGACAGCGTGGCTGAAAGCACATTATCCAGCGGAATTTATGGCGGCAGTTTTATCTTCTGATATGGATAATACGGATAAAGTCGTTAGATTTATTGAAGAATGTCGTGCGATGAAATTGGATCTTTTATCGCCGAATATTAATCAAAGTCAGCATCGGTTTGTTGTGAGCGATGGAAAGATTGTTCATGGTTTGGGTGCGATTAAAGGTGTGGGTGAGGCCGCAATTGAAAGCATTATTGCTGCACGAAAAGAGGATGGCGATTTTTGTGATTTTTTTGATTTTTGTAGGCGGATTGATTTAAGAAAAGCAAATCGGCGTGTACTCGAAGCATTAATTAAGTCGGGCGCTATGGATGCAATGGGTTCATCTCGCGCTTCAATGATTGCATCAATTCAAAAAGCAACATTAGCTGCAGAACAATATTTACGTAATCATACGTTTGGTCAAAATGATTTATTTGCTGAAGCTGATGGCGGACACTATGTGCCTGAATTTAAAATAGTTAAATCGTGGAGCGATAAAGAGCGGCTTCAGGCAGAAAAAGAAACATTAGGTTTTTATGTGAGCGGACATCCGCTTGATCAATATGAAGCAGAACTAAAACATATTGTAACGAGTAATATAAAAAACTTAAAAGCCGATAAATCTCGAACTGTTGTCATTTCTGGTTTGATTGCGGCAATACGGACGATGAATACAAAGCGCGGTGACCGTATGGCGTTTGTTGCTTTGCATGATAAAAGCGGACGAATTGAAACAGCAGTTTTTTCAGATATTTATACTAGATATAAAGAATTGCTGCAAAAAGATCAATTATTGGTCGTTGAAGGCGACGTGAATGTTGATGATTATACGGGCGGATTTCGTTTTAGTGCAAATAATATTATGTCTATCGATCAAGCACGTGAAATTTATGCGAAATATTTATTATTGCGCGTGCGGACAGAGGCGGGTTCGAATCCTTTTGTTGATAAACTTGCCAATGTATTAACGCCATATTTAGGCGGAAAATGTTCTATTTGTCTTGATTATCAGCATCAAGGTGCTAAGGCATTATTGCCGTTAGGCAAAGCGTGGCGCGTTCATCCTCGTGATGAGTTAATTATGGAGATCAAGGAAAATTTTCCAAGCGTTTGGGTAGAGGCGGTGTATTAATGTGTAATATATTAAATCTTGCCAAAAAAAGCAAAAAATCTAAAATCAGATAACAAATAATAAACAAACAAGGATTGAGGGAATGAATCGCTTTGCGATGGATTTATTAACCTACTTGAAAAAACGTTTTTTGCCCTAATCTTAAAACAAGGTTTTGTGTGTTAAATTCTTTAGATAACGTAAAGGGTGTTTTATGAACGGGAAAATTTTAAATTTTTTAATTGTGACTTTTATTTTGTGCGTGGCAGCAGTGTCGCTTTGTCAGTCACAAGTTCTTACCCCATCTGAAATCATTAATGGCGCTATCTCTCCATTCCAAAAGTATTCAGATGGATACGGAAATCCCGGGGCAAGCGGATTGGGATATGTTTCAGTTCTAAAGCTAGAAATTGGACGAGTCCGAAAGAGTATGGATCCAATTCTTGAAGATATTGTAGATTATGATAGAGCTGAAACACAAGGCACTTATATTGGTCAAATCAATATGATTACTGTTTCGTCTTTTAATGGATTGAATGGTTTGATTTGGGGATATGATTTAGCTAGAAATGACAGAATTGCTAAAAATAAGCAAAAATCGCTGTTTCAAGTCAAAAATGGTGTTCGAATGGTTCCTGTTTATTCGATGCAGCCTTTACTTGATGCAGGAAGGCAACTTTTTGGAACGAATACGCATCGTCGCTTTAATTTGTTGCCGGGCGCACATGTGAAAGCGGCTGCCAAATCTACAATTGTAATGGGTCCGGGTTATGCGTGGAGCGCACTAGGTTTAGCGATTGCATCAAATCGAACGAAAGCCGCCGATTTATTTGTTGAAGATGCAGGGAAAATTCAAATAACGAAGGGAGATAATGCAAAAAAAGCAATATTAGCCTTTTCAAAGCGATTGCAAAAACATATTGCTGAAAGTATTGTTAAGTGCAGTCGCGATAGTCATGTGCATTATAAAAAGATTTTTATTGGATATAAGTTACGCTGGATTCCAGCCGGTTATGTGGCAAATGCGTTGGTGGTTGCGCCTTACGTTGTATTAGCCAAGAAGGCAATTCCTGTGGGGAAAAAACCAGCAGATCTTTTGCATATGACTTTATCACAATGGTTATCGGCATTAAATTTAAAATATTTACGGTGAGGAAACAACATTGGATCAATATCGAGGAACAACAGTATTGTCGGTACGGCGTGGTGGTAAAGTGGTCATCGGCGGCGATGGGCAGGTTACTTTAGGCAATACGATTATGAAAGGCAATGCCCGTAAAATTCGCCGTTTATTTGATGATAAAGTTATAGCTGGTTTTGCCGGCGGAACAGCAGACGCTTTTACTTTATTTGAACGTTTTGAAGCAAAATTAGAAATGTATCACGGACAATTAACCCGCGCAGCGGTCGAATTAGCCAAAGATTGGCGAATGGATCGTATGCTGCGGCGATTAGAGGCGTTGCTTGTCGTAGCAGATCAGCATACTTCACTAATTATTACGGGTAACGGCGATGTTGTAGAGCCGGAAAACAATTTAGTTGCAATTGGTTCAGGCGGACCTTATGCACAATCGGCAGCGCGGGCATTATTAGAAAATACAAATTTAGACGCAAGAAAAATCGTTGAAAAAAGTTTGCGAATAGCGGGAGAAATTTGTATTTATACCAACCACCATCTTTCATTCGAGGAAATTGAATTTAAATCTGCTAAATCCAAAACAAAATCTAAAAAAGAGGCATAATCTATGACAGTACTATCTGGGAAAAAATCTTCAAGCTATGAATATTCGGTTATGACACCAAAAGAAATCGTTAGCGAATTAGATAATTTTATTATTGGGCAAGCGGACGCAAAACGAGCCGTTGCGATCGCTTTACGTAATCGATGGCGCAGAATGCACGTGTCGGAAGATCTTCGTATGGAAATTACACCTAAAAATATTTTAATGATCGGACCGACAGGCGTTGGAAAAACTGAAATCGCACGGCGTTTAGCAAAATTAGCCAAAGCGCCTTTTATAAAAGTCGAGGCAACAAAATTTACGGAAGTAGGTTATGTTGGACGGGATGTTGAATCGATAATTCGTGATTTAGTTGAAGCAGCCTTTAAAATGAAACGAGAAGAAGAAATTGTAAATGTAAGACATTTAGCAGAAGAAGCAGCAGAAGATCGTATTTTAAATATTTTACTGCCGCCGCCGGCACAAGTTGCAGAGGGCGCGGATGTTAAAGATAATACGGCAACTAAAGAAAAATTTAGACAGCAATTAAGAGAAGGGCGATTAGATGAAAAGGAAATCGAAATAAAAATTTCATCACCGCATATCGGTGTTGAAATCATGGCGCCGCCCGGCATGGAAGAAATGATTGGTCAGTTAAGCAGTTCTTTGCAAAGTCTTTCAAGTGAGCGCAAAAAAACAAAAAAATTAAAAATCAAAGATGCGATGAAACATTTATTAGAAGAAGAAATAGCGAGATTAATTGATGATGATGATTTGAAATTGTGCGCTATTGAAAGTGTAGAACAAAACGGCATTGTTTTTGTTGACGAAATTGACAAAATCGCCCGCAGTGCGGAAAAAATGAGCGGAGCGGATGTTTCTAGAGAAGGTGTGCAAAGAGATTTATTGCCTTTGATTGAAGGGTGTACGGTTTCAACACGGTATGGCATGATTAAAACCGACCATATTTTATTTATTGCTTCCGGCGCTTTTCATATTGCTAAGCCTTCGGATTTAGTGCCGGAGCTGCAGGGACGTTTGCCGATTCGAGTTGAATTAAAATCGTTAAAAACAGAAGATTTTATTCGCATATTAACAGAACCCAAAGCATCACTAACAGAACAATACGCTGCATTACTAGCAACAGAAGGCGTTTCAATTAAATTTTCGCGAACAGGTGTTAAGCGGATTGCAGAAATTGCATGGCAGGTCAACGAGCAGCTTGAGAATATCGGTGCGCGTCGATTATATACAGTAATGGAACGTTTATTAGAAGTCTTATCTTTTGAAGCAAGCGATACGCAGACTAAAAAATTAACGATTGATAAAAAATATGTTGATGCTCATTTGGAAGACTTAGTTAAAGATCAGGACTTGAGCCGGTATATTTTGTAAACCATGCTCTGTCATTCCGGAAGCGAGCGTCAGCGAGCTATCCGGAATCTATCTTGATTGATAAAGGAGCGGACTAGGAAGTAGGTTGGGCTAAGCACCAAGAAATAAATTAAAAATCGCTGAACTTAAATTTTATTTTATGTTGTAAAAAAGCATAATATTTCCATTAAGCGCAGCCTAACAATCTCGTTGGGCTGCGCTTAAATTGATGTTTGGTAGTCTATTTACAGTTCAAAATAAATTCGAAACCGAAGCAGTTTTTAATTAGGTTTTGGGCGCTTAACCCAACCTACACAACTCTATTTTTTTGTAAAACTTCAGGTGTTATAAATATGACCTCACAAAATGATATGAAAAAAGCGGCGGCGGAAGCAGCGGTTAAATTTGTTGAATTAGATGCCGTTATTGGCGTTGGAACTGGATCAACAGTCAATTATTTTATCGATGCTTTGGGCGCGATAAAACACAAAATCGAAGGCGCTGTGATCAGTTCGAATGCAACGAAAGAGCGTTTACAGGTACACGGTATTCCGATTTTAGAGTTAAATAACGTCAATGAAATTCCAATTTATGTTGATGGCGCAGACGAAATTAATTCAAATTTTCAAATGATCAAAGGCGGGGGCGGTGCGTTGACAGGTGAGAAAATCGTCGCGTCTGTCGCGAAAAAATTTATCTGTATTGCCGATCGAAATAAAAAAGTGAAAATGCTGGGTGATTATCCAGTTGCAGTTGAAGTCATTCCGATGGCGCGCAGTTATGTTGCGCGTGAAATGGTAAAGCTCGGTGGTATGCCGGTTTATCGACAAGGATTTGTGTCGGATTATGGCAACGTTATTTTAGATGTGCGATTCAAGGAAATTTTGAATCCAGCTGAACTAGAAGAAAAGATCAATCAGATTTCCGGTGTTGTCACGAACGGTATTTTTGCAAAACGATCAGCCGATGTTTTATTGTTGGGGTGTGATGAAGGCGTACAAGAAGCTTTTTTGAATCAATGAGGCGATGATTTTTTTTGTAAATATTCATTTAACTTTTCATCGTATAATGTGTAGATTGGGTTAAGCGCTCATGAATTAATGAAATATTTTTGGCTGGGGGTTTGGGTGTATATTGAAAATATTTATGATTTACATCTTAAGTGCAGCCCAACAATTACCATTTCAATATAGATAATCCTAAATTCTGTAGTTGAATGCTACTGCAGAATTTAGGATAATATAAGAAGAATCAATATGGAAAAATTCAAACGGATCTCTGTAAAGCAGGCAAAGAAATTAATTGAAAATCAACATGTTAGGATAGTCGATGTTCGCAACGAATCGGACTTTGAGAAAAATAACATTCCAAATGCAATTCATCTAAGCCAATATAATTTCGCTGAATTTGTCGATAGCGCTAATAAGCAAAATCCCTTAATTGTCTACTGTTATTGCGGCATAAAAAGTCAAATGATGGCGCGGCGGCTAGTTGATAATGGATTTGAAGAAGTTTATAGCTTAGATGGTGGGTTTAATGCGTGGCTGACATCGGCATCAGATAGGCGGGTTACTTAAGTAGTTGCGTCATGGGGCGATCGTGAAAAATGGGAAAAACATCTTCATATTTGGAGGATATCATGCTATAATTCCGTTTTTCCTGTGGCTTTTTCGGGGATAATGGCGTTTAGAAATCGCAGAATAGTTACGATAAATATAAGTTGATTTCAAAAAATTGAATAAGAGAGCAGGTTATTCCGGATGATGATATTGAGATGGAAACGTTTACTCCATGTTTTTCTTATAGCAGCTAATAAGTCATAAAAATGTAGAAAAAAACAGCGGATGGTTTTTTTCTACATTTCTCGTGAGAATCCTTCCTGTTTTCGGTATAATATTTCTGTCTCTCGCGAGGTAAATTTACTCATGAAGCTTTCTGTATTTGTTTTATCTGATTTTTACTATATTTCTCGTGAGAATCCTTTCCGTTTTTGGTATAATATTCATTTCTAAAAGCCTTATTTTTATAAAATAATTAACTTAGGATTAACACTTCCCTATGAATGAATTTGCAAAAGAAATTATACCGGTCAATATTGAAGATGAAATGAAAAAATCTTACATGGCTTATGCGATGAGCGTGATTATTTCACGTGCGCTGCCGGATGTAAGAGATGGTTTAAAGCCGGTGCATCGACGTGTTTTATATGCAATGCACGAATTGAATAATGATTGGAATAAATCGTATAAAAAATCCGCACGCGTTGTCGGTGATGTGATTGGTAAATATCATCCGCATGGAGATACAGCCGCATACGATACGATTGTTCGTATGGCACAGCCTTTTTCGATGCGGTATGTCTTAATCGATGGGCAGGGTAACTTTGGTTCGGTTGATGGTGATTCGCCGGCTGCAATGCGGTATACCGAAGTGAGAATGTCTAAATTATCGCATTCTTTATTAGCTGATTTAGATAAAGATACGGTTGATTTTGCCCCAAACTATGATGAAACGGAATTCGCGCCTACTGTATTGCCGACTAGAATTCCGAATTTATTAGCGAATGGATCATCCGGTATTGCGGTAGGTATGGCAACAAACATTCCGCCGCATAATCTAAATGAAGTTATTGATGCATGTATTGCTTTGATTGAAAATCCAGAAATCGATTTGAACGGTATTATGGAATATATCAAGGGTCCGGATTTTCCAACGGCTGCGATTATTAATGGTCGCGGCGGTATTCTTCAAGCTTATCGAACGGGTAAAGGCCGAATTTATGTGCGGGCTAAAACGGAGATAGAAGAGAAAGGAAATAAGCAATCCATTATTGTTACTGAGCTGCCTTATCAAGTCAATAAAGCACGGTTATTGGAAAAAATTGCGGTACTGGTTAAAGAAAAGAAAATAGAAGGCATTACTGCATTGCGTGATGAATCGGATAAAGACGGTATGCGGATGGTGATCGAACTTCGCCGCGGTGAAGTTGCGGAAGTTGTTTTAAATAATTTATATGCACATACGCAAATGCAAAATGTGTTTGGCATTAATATGGTTGCTTTATACGATGGGAGACCGCGCTTATTAAATTTAAAACAAATTTTAGAAGCTTTTATTTGTCATCGGCGAGAAGTTGTGACAAGGCGTACGATTTGTGAGTTAAATCAGGCGAAAGCACGTGCGCATGTTTTAGAAGGTTTAGGTATTGCGCTTGCTAATATTAATGAAATGATTGTATTGATTAAAGCTTCATCCAATCCGTCTGAAGCCAAACAGAAATTAATTGAAAAAATTTGGCAGCCCGGACAGGTTACGGAAATGTTAGAGCGCGCAGGAGATAGAGATTATCGGCCGAGAGATTTACCTAATTTTTATGGCTTAAAAGAAGATGGTTATCATTTATCGTCAGTGCAGGCACAAGCTATTTTAGATTTAAAACTGCATAGATTGACTGGATTAGAACAAGATAAAATTTTTGAAGAATATCAAAAACTTTTAAATTTAATTGTTGATTTATCTGGAATTTTAGATGGCACCACACGATTAATGCAATTGATTCACGAAGAATTATTAGAAATTAAGGAACAGTTTGGCGATGCAAGACGGACGGAAATTATTGAAAGTCAAGAAGATTTAACATTAGAAGATTTAATTACTGAAGAAGATGTTGTCGTAACGTTATCGCATGAAGGATATGTTAAATCGCAAGCTTTGAGCGTTTATGAAGCGCAGCATCGCGGTGGTAAAGGAAAATCTGCGGCAAGGATTAAAGAAGAAGATTTTATTGAACAATTAATTATTGCTAATACGCATGATACGATTTTGTGTTTTTCAGATCGCGGAAAAGTTTATTGGCTGAAGGTTTATCAGGTGCCGCAAACCGCGCGTCAAGCAAAAGGCAGACCAATCATTAATTTATTACCGCTAGAAAAAGAAGAACGTATTAGCGCTATTCTGCCAGTACAGGAATTTAATGAAGATAAATTTGTCTTTATGGCGACTTCAAAAGGCACGGTTAAAAAAGTTGCTTTATCATATTTTTCGAGACCGCGTGCTAACGGTATTATTGCTTTGGGTTTGGTGGATGACGATCGTCTAATTGGCATAGATATTACGGATGGCAAGCAAGATGTGATGCTGTTTACGGATGCAGGTAAAGCGATTCGTTTTTCTGGCAATCAAGTTCGGGCGATGGGTAGAACAGCCAGAGGCGTTAGAGGAATCAAGTTAAAAGCTAATCAAAAAGTTATTGCTCTGATTATTGTTCGCGACGATAGTCCTATTTTAACGGCGACTGAAAATGGTTATGGTAAACGAACCGCAATTGATGAATATCATCCTATAGGTCGAGGTGGACAAGGCGTTATGTCTATTCAAGTCAGCCAGCGTAATGGAAAAGTTGTTGGCGCTGTTCCAGTTATAAATGGCGATGAAGTTATGCTGATTACGGATGGCGGAACATTAGTGCGTACGCGCGTCAATGAAATATCCATTATAGGACGTAATACGCAAGGCGTACGGTTAATCAATCTGTCTTGCGGTGAAAAGCTTATTTCTATTGGGCGGGTTGAGGAAATTGCTGAAGTTGAGGAAATTATCGAGGAAGCTGATTAGTTTTTTATTTGCCAATCGATTTGTAAATATTCGGTTAACCCCGTCATGAAAATGCGTGTTATCCATATTATATACCTTGCGCGGTCATAATTTGAGGAATTTGGATGAAATACAAGGATGTA
>CBDVDN010000007.1:0-15701 GCA_965372775.1 uncultured Gammaproteobacteria bacterium | reverse complement strand
TAGCAAGCAAAACTTGGGAAAATGATTGGGAAAATGCCTTTGAAATGCTCATAGCCGCGTAAAAGCTTGTCAACAGGCGTTATGCTTCCAACGCTAATTCCCGAATATACCAGCACATCATTTATTTTTCCTGTCACCAAAATTAATCTTTTATGATAATAACGCTTTTATCTAATTGATGTTTTTTGTCTGGCTTGGTTAATTTGGTATCTGGAAAAAATATAACAAAAGGCAGGTACTCTGAAATTATGAAAAACGTGCTGTTCAAATATAAAACATGACAAACCTGTAGCATTTCATTATAATCTCAATCCTTTGAAGACCTATAATCATATACCTTACACAGGTATATAAAAATTATTTGGATATTTCAGCGCTTGACCACTTTTAATTGCTATCTTAACAACTTAGGAATTATTAACGCATTAGGATCTACTAAATGTGAAGTTTCCGCCAATCTATTGAAAAACAATCAAAAGGGTATGGTGCTTTATAATAAATTGTTTCGCAGCACTGAAACACGGGTTGGGCAAGTCACAAGTCCTTTAAAAGAAATTCCTAAAACATTATCAAAATTTAATTGTAAAAATAATCAGCTTATTGCAACAGCATATGAAAATCTAAAGGACGATGTTGAGCGGTTAAAGCAAAAATACGGTTCGCACAGAATAGGAATTGTGTTGGGCACAAGCACATCCGGAATAGCTGCTGGCGAAGACGCTTTTCGGTATTATCAGCGCAATAATTGTTTTCCGGCATCTTTTGATTATGTCCAACAAGAAATTGGCACTTGTTCGAAATTCCTTGCGCAGTACGCTGATATTCAAGGTATTTATTATACGATTTCTACGGCTTGTTCTTCTAGCGGAAAAGCATTTGCCGCAGCATATAGACTAATTAAAACGGGCATATGTGATGCAGTGATTGTCGGCGGAAGCGATTCTTTATGTCAATTAACGCTTAATGGTTTTGATAGTCTTGAATTACTATCTGCTGGAATTTGCAACCCATTTAGCATAAATCGTTCAGGCATTAATATTGGTGAAGGCGCTGCATTGTTTGTTTTAAGTAAGGAACCTTCAGAAATAAAGTTAAGCAGCATCGGTGAATCATCAGATGGATATCATATCACAGCGCCCGATCCTCAAGGTGCCGGCGCCAAATTAGCCATTATGACCGCCTTAAAGAATGCGGAGCTGAATACTGATGACATTGGATATATTAATTTACACGGCACCGGAACGATAAAAAATGATAAAATGGAAAGTTTGGTTATTAATGAATTATTTAAAAATGCGCCTTTGACAAGTTCTACGAAACCATTAATCGGGCATACACTGGGTGCATCCGGTGCTCAAGAATTAGGGCTATGCTGGCTGCTGCTATCAAAGTATAATCCGAATAGATTATTGCCGGCACAAATATGGGATAAACAAACAGAACCTCAATTATCTCCGATTAATTTAATTGAAGAACAAACAAAGTGGGTCAAACCTAGATTTATGAGCAATTCATTTGCATTCGGCGGCAGCAATGTTTCACTAATCATCGAAAAAGAATAGAGAAAATTATGCAATTATCTTTAGAAAATATGCTTCCGCAACAGCCTCCTATGAGACTTATTGATTCTATTCTCGAAGTAAATGAAAAATTCGCGAAGAGTCGTGTAAAAATCACTGAAAATAACCTTTTTTATGATTCTGAGATTTGCGGCATTTATGCTTGGGTGGGTATTGAATTTATGGCGCAAACTGTTGCGGCATTTGCATCTTTTCAAAGTAATCAACCAAAACCACAAATTGGTTTTTTGATTAGCGTACGAAAATTTTCTTCTAACAAACCCTATTTCGCATTAGGAGATAACTTAACCGTCATTGCAGATAAAGAATATTTAGAAGAAAATGTCGGTGTATTTGCATGTAGAATTATGTTAGATGATCAAGTCATCGCATCGGCTAAATTAAATGCGTTTCAGCCATCTGAAAATCAAGTTCAAATATACCTGGCGCGGTCATAATTTGAGGGAATTTAGCGCAGTTATTTTTTGTCCTACGCTACGTTTAAATCGCGTGGAATAGTTATTCATATTCCCAAGATTTAAACGTAGTGTAGGGCAAAAAAAAACAAGCTAAAAACCTAAAATTATGACCGCACGAGGTATATTATTAAAAGGTGAAAAACAATGATTAGAAGAATTTTAGTTACCGGAGCAAGCAAAGGCATCGGAAAAGCAACTGCTATTATGCTGGCACGAAAAAATTTTCATGTTACCGTACATTATAATTCCGATCATGAAGGCGCAAAAGATACAGTCAAACAAATTACTGCAAATAATGGACCGGCGGAATTATTAAAGTTTAATGTTCTAGATAGAGATTTATGTAATAAGGTTATTACAGAAAATATTCAAAAACACGGCGCATTTTATGGCGTTGTAAATAACGCCGGTATTTGTAAGGACGTTGCGTTTCCAGCGATGGAAGGCGAAGATTGGGACTCGGTTGTTCGCACTAATTTAGATAGTTTTTATAATGTTATTCAGCCGTGCGTTATGCCGATGATTCATGCACGACAAGGCGGAAGGATTATTACTTTAGCATCCGTTTCAGGGATTATCGGAAATCGTGGTCAAGTGAATTATAGCGCAGCGAAAGCGGGCATTATTGGCGCAACAAAAGCTTTATCAATTGAATTGGCTAAAAGAAAAATAACCGTTAATTGTGTAGCGCCGGGTTTAATCGATACCAGCATGACTGAAGATGCAGAACTAGATGAAATTTTAAAATATATACCGATGCGCAGAACTGGAAAAACAGAAGAAGTAGCTGGTTTGATTAGTTATTTAATGTCGGACTTGGCGGGTTATATCACAAGACAAGTTATTTCTATAAATGGTGGTTTAATATGAATAAACGTGTAGTTGTTACTGGTATGTCCGGTATTACCTCCCTAGGAGATAATTGGGAAGAAATTCATTCAAACATGATTCAGAAAAAAACCGGTATCAAAATCATGGATGAATGGAAAGAAATTGAAGGGCTGAATACCGCATTAGGCGCACCGATTGAAAATTTTCAGCTTCCTACCCATTATACCCGCAAACAAAAAAGAGCGATGGGTCGCGTTGCTCAATTAGCAACTGTTGCAACAGAAGCCGCTCTCAAACAGGCTAATTTACTTGATCGAGAGGATATATTAACCAGCGGAAGAGTCGGTATTGCATACGGATCATGTTCAGGCAGTACGAAGCCGCTATGTGATTTGGCTGAAATACGTCTTGCAAAAAAGGTAGGGAAAATTACAGCAACAACTTATGTTCAATCGATGAGTCATACATGCGCAGTCAATGCGGGAATTTTTTTCGGTCTTACAGGACGGGTTATTCCAACTTCAAGTGCCTGTACTTCCGGCAGTCAAGCAATCGGATACGCTTATGAAGCAATAAAACATGGCTATCAAGATGCTATGATAGCCGGCGGCGCAGAAGAACTTTGTCCCAGTCAAGTCGCTGTATTTGACACATTGTATGCAACCAGCCAAAGAAATAATGAACCGCATAAAACACCAAAACCATTTGATAAAGATAGAGATGGCTTGGTCATTGGCGAAGGTGCTGGTTCGCTCATATTGGAAGAACTTTCTCATGCAAAAGCAAGAGACGCTAAAATTTATGCGGAAATCGTTGGATTTGGAACTAACTGTGATGCCAGGCACATTACACAGCCTTCTTCCAATATGATGAAAATAGCACTTGAATTAGCGCTTAGAAACGCCAACATCTCTGCTTCGGAGATAGATTATGTGTCAGCACACGGAACAGCAACAGAAAGCGGAGATATTGCTGAATCTCATGCGACAAATAAAGTTTTAGGCACACAAATCCCCATTAGCTCTATGAAAAGTTATTTTGGTCATACTCTGGGCGCTTGCGGAGCTATTGAAGCGTGGCTCGGCATTCACATGATGCTGGATAATGTATTTGCCCCAACAATTAATCTTGATTCGATAGACCCTAAATGCGCTGACTTGAACTACATTCAAAATGAAGAACGCTTACTTAAAAAATGCAATTATATTATGAGTAATAATTTTGCATTCGGCGGTATTAATACGTCGATTATTTTAAAGAAATGGTAGGTTGGGCTAAGCGCCCGTGAATTGATTTTTTATTTATGCAATTTGCGTACTTTCCTAGGAACAGGTCTGATTTCTTTTACAACCGTACCGACAAGCGCCACACCAGCTGCGAACGCACCAGCGCCGCAAACAAATCCAGTATTGCTTGATGTAAGGTGATGTTTATAATTTGATTTTATATTAATAACTGCGTTACCGCCTTTCTTAAGCGCGGCTTTGCGCAAAACTTTTAATGCTGATAGGAATCCCCACTGACAAGCTGTTTCATCAGATTTCCCGAATGCATTAGTTTTTCTGTTAGTACGAACTTCACCAAAATTCTTAAGCACTTTACCATGCTTTTGTTTGCCAAAGTAAAAACTGACTTTTTTGTCTAGTTTTGCTTTTTTTACTAAGGATGGTGACAACGCATTTTTAATGGAATAACTTGCGATCGTATCACGAGCGAAACTTACGGTTGAAAATAGCGCAACAATCAATATCACTAAAATTTTAACACTTGCTTTCATTGATGATTTTTCCGAGTAATGAAAAATATTGATGTTAGTCGACTAAGCAAACTTGTCAAGCATTCTCTGTACATTACGCAAAACTTTAGAAAAAAAATTACGCAGATTATTAAAAATTTGTGTAGGCATCTCGCAGATTCGTAGATGCCATGTAGGACAAGCCCTTGCGGCTGCCCATTTGGGCAACCGCAAGGGTCGCCCCTACATAGGATCTACCTGATTTTTTAAACGTTTTGACACACAGAATCAAGCATTCAAGTTTTTTTCTTACAGCCCAATAACGTATGTCCAGCGCCAATATGATCAATATCTTCATCCACATAAAGTCCAGCTTTGTGTATTAATTTAACTAAATCTTTTGAATGATACATTCGGCTGTTCCCGTTAGCCATACAAGTAAAATAAATGGAGGTACAGTTTATAGTAAACGCAGCAGCTTCGTAAGTTTGTCTATCCCAAAACATTTCTAAAATATATAGTCGTGTATTTTGATCCATAACTTCTGCTGTTCTTTCCAAAATTCTCAAAATATCTTTTTATGAAAAACAATCTAAGAATTGGCTCATCCAAATTACATCGGCGCCTTTTAATAACTTAGCTTTGGAATCCAGCATATCAATAGCAAACTCATTAACTCTATTCGTCATCCCACGCTCTTTTATTATTTTTCTCGCGGCCGCAAGCTGTTCGGGCAAATCTACGATTGTCACATGCACATCCGAATTAAACTCAAGACATTGAATAGCCCATTTCCCAGTATTTCCACCAACATCAAAAAGATTTTTAACAGGTTGAGAAAACACAATAGGCAATACTTCCGGGAAAGATTTATCCGAATAGTAATGATCAAAATTAAACCAGCTTGTTTTAGCAGATTCTGGAAGAGAGGATAAGGCTGGATAAATAGTTTTCCAATCACCAAATACTTTAAGTCCCTCTGGCTTTTCAGTTTTTATAGCATCGACTAGATGAAATAAACCCTGATAGCAAACATCTTGTACAAAATCTAAATTTGTTTTTACCATGCTGTCGGATAAGACAAAATGCCCTACTTTATCTAAAATATAATGATCGTCATTCAGCCAAACAAGTTTACAGCTCAGTCCGACATCTAACAGGACTTTTGTTCCATATAAACTAATATTTAATGTTTTTGTAATATCTTCGGCAGTAATGCCAATTTCTCCGCACTCACCTATTAATTTTAAAATATCCAATTTTAACAAGGCATATGTGACTTGGAATGTAACTGGAGAAAAAGCTATTTTCAACGCATCGCCTTTCGCTTGAAGCGCTGAAGCACTATCTGGCTTGTAATATTTATTCATCAATAAATTCTTTCAGAGTTTAAGAAGGTGAGGATAATACTTAACCCATTTACTATTGTCAATAATTTGGTCAAAATTCTTGCAAGATTTAATGGGGTTTGTTATTCTAAGACTCTGTTTTTCCCTATGGTTTTTAAATTAAACATGATTCCTATTCCACAATCATTATCGATAAAAAACTGGGCTGCGTGGGCACCATGTTTGTCATCTAAAGAAAGCTGGCTATCGTGGAGCAAAACACCTGTTGTCCCGTTTGGTGATGATACGATCAAGACAACAACGATCCCGCCAATGTTAAAAAGACGCTGTAGTAATATGAGTAAAATGGCGCTGGAAACATCAAATCTAGCTTTAGCTAACCATAATATTGATTATGCTGTTTTTTGCTCTCAACACGGAGAATTGAATTGTACCATTAATTTACTAAAAGGAATTTGTGAACAATCCGTATTGTCTCCCATGCGGTTTTCGCAATCTGTTCATAACACATCTGCTGGATTATTTTCAGTTATTCACAATATGCAACAAAATATGACGTCTATTGCGGCTGGAGACTGCACTTTTCAAATAGGCATGCTTGAAGCATTGACGTGGCTTACATTAAATCCCAAAAAAACAGCTTTATTAACAATGTTTGATGATTACATTCCAAACGAATATCAGAGTTTAAAAATTCAAAATAATCACCAATATGCTGTAGCCTTGCTTTTGACAAATGACTCTTCATGTGCGCCACTTATTTCTGTTACTTTGGATACATTAAACCAATCAAATAACAATAAAAATTTACCACCAGCGTTGGAATTCTTAGCATGGTTTTTACAAACATCAAAAAAAGATTTAACTCAAAGCACTAACAATCAAACATTTATATGGCATAAACATTCACGATGAAATCATTTTTTTATTACATTAATTATGTATGGCGAATCGCTGCAACCGGCTTTTCTTTTTGCTTCTTTGGGATTGGCGCAATATTTCTGGGTTATATTATCATACCGATTGCTCAATTATTTGTACGCAATTCAGAGGCTAAAAAACACATCGCACAGCATATCATTAGTTTGGCATTTAGGTCATTTGTTTTCACACTGCATTTTTTGGGGCTAATAAACTTTGAATTTAAAAATTTTGATAAGTTAGCACATGATAAAGGCTGTTTGATCATCAGCAATCATCCAACACTTATAGATTACGTTGTTATTATTTCTAAAATAAAGCATTGTGATATCATTGTAAAAGGAAGTCTATGGCACAATCTTTTTATTCAAAAGATGGTTCGAGTAGCAGGCTATATTCCCAACAGACAATCTGATGAAACCTTTGAATTAATTAAGAATACGTTAGATAAGGGCAATAATATACTCATTTTTCCGGAAGGAACGCGCTCAATACCGAATCAGCCATTGAGCTTAAAACGCGGCACCGCTCAAATAGCCGTACGCATACAAACGCCCATACGCGTCATAAAAATCACTTGTAAACCAATTACGCTGACAAAACAGAACAAATGGTATAAAATACCACCTCAAAAACCACGCTTCACATTAGAGGTTATGGAACTTATTGATCCTAATGAGTTTTTAAAAAATACGCCTGCGCCGTCTTTAGCGGCTAGACATCTAACGAGGCATTTAAAAAATATTTTAGAAGAGGATACAGAACATGGCAGATCTTGAATTTGAAGTAAAACAACTCATTATTAATACACTCAATTTAGAAGATATCACGCCGACCGATATTGATAGTCAAGCGCCGCTTTTTGTAGAAGGATTAGGGTTAGATTCGATCGATGCATTAGAACTTGGGGTTGCAATCAAGAAAAAGTACAATATTACTATTAATTCAGACGATGCGAATACCCGCAAGCATTTTGAATCCGTCAGTAATTTAACTAAATTCATCGAAGAAAATCGAGGATAAATAAAATGAAATACTCAAAAGAAGAAATTTTAAATGAGCTAAAAAAGATATTACAAGAGCTGTTTGAAATAGATCCCGAACAGGTAACGTTAGATGCAAAGCTTTATGAAAATCTGGATCTGGATAGTATTGACGCGGTCGATTTGATTGTCCGCCTTCAATCAATGACTAATAGAAAATTCAAACCAGAAGAATTTAAAGCAGTTAGAACTATTTCAGATGTTGTGGATATCATCTATGCAGAGCTATCTAAAGAATGAGAAAATTTTTAACTTTTCTTATTGTTCCGCTTATTCTTTGTTATCCTTTTGCAGTATATTTTGGACTGAATTATTTTTCTCCAAGATATATTGCTATAACGATTGCCTTTATATTTTTCTTGCGCTTTATCGTACTGAAACCGGCTAAATCGTCATTTTTTAAAGTCCTCTTAATATTAACGACATTTGTCGGTGTCAGCATCAGCCTTATAGGCGCTATCTCTAACAATATCTTAATTATAAAATTGTATCCGGTTATGATTAGTCTTTTGATGTTTACAGTTTTTTTGTATTCCATATTTCAACCTCCAACTATTATCGAAAGGCTAGCTAGATTAAAAACGCCTAAACTATCTCCAACGGTAATACACTATACAAAAAAAGTAACAATCGCATGGAGTCTATTTTTTATCGTTAACGGTCTGATTGCACTCTGGACAACCTTTTTTGCCGCTACGCAAACATGGGCGTTTTATAACGGATTTTTGTCTTATATATTAATTGGGATCATGTTTACTACAGAATTTATTATCCGACAGCATGTGAAACTCCGAGCAAAGGATAACTAAAATGCAAAAGCTATTTTCCCTTATAGAAACCATTCAGCAATTTTCAAACCCTGTCATTCCGGAAGCGTGGGCAAGCGAGCTATCCGGAATCCAAAATGGCAAACTAAAATTTGTGAACACCTTGGAACCTCCAAATTCTCTGATCAAACCACGAAACGGCACTGACCAGTTGAAAAAAATCATATTTAAAAATGGCAATCTCAACATATCTTCAAATAAATTTCTTTCAGATGTAAAACTATTAGCGGCTAAACTTTCTATATCTCAGCATAAACGCTGGGTATTATGTTATCAAAACAGTTATTTATTTACTGTTGCATTATTTGCGGTACTGTGCAGCAATCGTCATCCGGTCTTACTGCCCAACAATCAACATGGAACCATTCGGTTTTTTGCTCATGAATTTGACGCTGTATTGTCAGACAATACACAGCTTACGGAACACTCTGATCAATCGAATTTCTTTCAGTCTATTTTAAGCGAAGATCAAACGCTTACGCTTTTTACGTCTGGCTCTACCGGCACACCGAAAAAAATTTCCCGCACGCTAAAACAGTTAATGAATGAAATAGAAATTCTCGAACTGCTCTTTCATTCACAGATTGAACATTCTTTGATTTATTCGACTGTATCTCATCAGCATATTTATGGTTTGCTTTTTTATATTTTGTGGCCGATGTGTGCTGGCAGAACAATATGCTTTTCAGCTTTAAATTATCCAAAAAGCATAGAATCTGCCATTCAATCAACCCCATCCGTCACGCTAATCAGTAGCCCTGCTTTATTAGCCAGAATGAACAATAAGAAAATCACTGTCAAACAGCTTACCATTTTCTCCTCAGGCGGCTTATTAAAAAAACAGGATGCCTTAAAAGTTTATCAATCAACAGGCACTCTCCCTATTGAGGTTTTAGGAAGCACAGAAACAAGCGGCGTTGGATTCAGACAGCAAAATGACTCGGCAGCTGATAGTAGCTGGATACCCCTGCCAAAAGTTAAAATTCAAATAGATTCGAACACACAATGTTTAAAAGTTCAGTCTCCTTTTTTTGAAGGAAAAAATGGATTTGTAATGGGCGATAAAGTCAAAATTAATCAAGATGGCACATTCCAATTATTAGAACGCGCAGATCGAATTGCCAAAATAGAAGAAAAAAGAGTCTCGCTGGTCGAAATTGAAGAGAAACTGAAACAGTACGCACTTATTAATGATGCCTACGCTATTCCTATGGAATCGAATAGACAATATATTGCTGTCGTTATTGTATTGCGGCAGGAAGGAAAAGATATTCTGAATGAAAAAGGTAAAATCTTTTTAAACGAAGAACTTAAAAATCTGATGTCACAATACTTTGATCGCATTCTTTTGCCAAAACGATTTCGATACATCGATGAGATTCCTGTTAATCAACAAGGTAAGTATGTAATATCTGATATTAGAAAATTATTTGAGAACTAAACCATGAAACATCCTCGAATTATTGAACACAAACAATCATCTGATAAAAAAGAGATAACTTTAAAGTTATATATTCCAAAAGAAATAGTTTATTTTGAGGGGCACTTTAAAGATGCGCCGATATTGTCCGGTGTTGTTCAAGTAGATTGGGCTATTTGTTTTGCGCATCAATATTTTGATATTCCAAAAGAAAAATTTTTAAATATGGAACATTTGAAATTCACTCATATCATACCGCCGGAACAATCACTTTCTTTGTCATTAAAAATTGAAAATGATCGATTGATATTTAAATATTTTGATAAAGATATTATCTTCTCTGGCGGAAAAATAAAAGTGAGTCCATAAAAACCATAGAGCCAAAATCATGAATCCTTGTTTTGTCATACCTAATTATAATCACGGCGCAACGATTGTTAAGGTATTAGAGGAATTAGCACCTTATAATGTGCCCTGCATTATCGTTGATGACGGCAGTGATCATGATACAAAACAGCAATTGAAAAAAGCAGCAAAGCAATTTGTTTGGGTTACTGTCCTAACCCTACCCTACAATCAAGGAAAAGGCGCTGCTGTTTTAGCCGGATTTCAATATGCAAAAGATAAAAATTACACACACGTCATTCAAATTGATGCAGACGGACAGCATGACCTTTCGGATCTGCCTAAATTTTTAGCGGCAATTGAAAAAACGCCTAAAGCTTTAATTAGCGGTCAATCCATTTACGATCAATCAGCACCAAAGAGCAGATTTTATGGTAGAAAAATTACTAATTTCTGGTGTTGTATAGAAACTTTATCTTTTAACATAAAAGAGGCCATGTGCGGTTATCGCGTATATCCGCTACAGCAAACAATTCAAGTTATCAATAAATGCACAATAGATAAAAGAATGGGGTTTGATGTTGAAATAATCGTTCGTCTATATTGGGCGGACGTTAAAATGGTTTTTATTCCAACAAAAGTAACTTATCCTGTTGATGGCATTTCTCACTTTAAACCTTTTAAAAGTAATCTTGAAATTTCATGGCTGCATACTCGATTATTTTTCGGAATGTTAAAAAGACTGCCAAAGCTATTGGCACATATTCGGTTAACCCGAAAGAAAACCACTACCCCTGTCATTCCGGAAGCGAGCGCCAGCGAGCTATCCGGAATCCAGAAGTGGAAATCAAAACCTGTAAATTACCCTGAAATTCTGGATCCCACAGTCAAGCCGCGGGATGACAAGGTGTTTGTATCGAATAAACATTGGTCAAATATGAAGGAAAAAGGCAATTTTATATTTTTAAAAATTATGCTATACAGCTATAAATTATTGGGTCGAAAATTCACGTATCTCTTGTTATATCCAATAATTGTTTACTTTTACTGTGCCAGCCGTACAGCAAGAAAAGCCTCTAAACAATATTTAATGCGTTTAAAAAAACATATAAAAAAGATCGGATATAAAACTAATGATTTTCCGAGTTCGAGTTTTAAGCATTTTTTATCATTTGGCGAGACGCTTTTAGATAAATTATCTGTTTGGACTGGCGATATTGGCATGGATCAGATTGATTTTCCTAATAAGTCCCTATTTCTTAATCAAATTGCGTCAGGAAAAGGCGGCATTGTGTTTACGGCACATCTGGGTAATATTGAAATCGCTAGAGCATTATCAGGGCTTGAACTGAGTTTAAAAATTAACGCGCTGACTTTTACTCAAAATGCTGCAAAATTTAATGCTATTCTGGAACGAATAAATCCAAAATTCAGGCTTAACTTGATCGAAGTAAAAAATTTAGATATAGCGCTTGCTATTAAGCTTAAAGAAAAAATTGATGCTGGAGAATTTATTGTGGTCATGGGCGACCGTACTTCCTTAACGCAGCCGCATCGTTGTATTACAGCTAAATTTTTAGAGCATAAGGCGTATTTTCCTCAAGGTTCGTTTATTTTAGCTGGATTATTGCAATGTCCCGTATATTTTATGCTGTGCTTAAAGCAAGATAGAGAAAACTTTAAAATAGTTTTTGAAGAATTTGCCCATTCCATCAACATAAAAAAAGCAGTACGATATGAAAATTTAAAACATTATTCTCAAAAATATGCATCCTTACTTGAAAAGCAGTGTGAACAATATCCGCTGCAGTGGTTTAATTTTTTTAATTTTTGGCAGAGCAATTTGTTGGGGCGATCGCAAGGGTCGCCCCTACAGAAGATTTACGCATTTTTAAAAAGTTCTGGCATGTGCAACAGGAAATCATAATGAAAACTAAAAACCAGCCCGTTATTTTCGGTAATACTTGGATCTCCATTGAGGATATCATTTCAATTGCTTATAAAACTTTTCCGGTCGATTTGAGCAGCGATTCAGCTTTTATAGGCAAAATTGAAGCCGGCGCGCAATTTTTAGAAAATACACTGAAAAAAGATGGCGTTATTTATGGCATAACAACAGGTTATGGCGATTCATGTACACGCTCCGTCCCATTATCTTTAGTCAACGACCTACCTATCAATTTAGTTCGGTTTCATGGATGCGGCATGGGTCGTAATTTTAATCATAATCAAGCAAAAGCAATTATGGCAGTTCGTTTATGTTCTTTGGCTCGCGGCATGTCTGGTGTGAGCTGGTCTTTGATGCAGCAAATTGTAACATTATTGAATCATGATATTGCCCCTGTTATACCGGAAGAAGGGTCTGTTGGAGCAAGCGGTGATTTAACGCCTTTATCTTATATGGCAGCAGCGCTAATGGGTGAACGGTTTGTAACGTATAAAGAACAGCAAAAACCAGCTTTAGAAGTTTTTAAAGCTTTAGATATCAAGCCCATTACGCTAAAACCCAAAGAAGGGCTGGCTATTATGAACGGCACAGCAGCTATGACGGCAATTGCGTGTGAAGCTTATGACCGCGCAAGATATCTATGCAAATTAGCGGCTAGACTAACCGCTATGGCAAGCATTGCGCTAAAAGGCAATCCGTTTCATTTTGATGAGGATTTATTTGCAGTCAAACCGCATGCCGGACAAATACTTGTTGCGTCATGGATCAGATCGGATTTAATACATAAAACGCCGCTGGAAAATTCTGGACGCATACAAGATCGTTATTCAATAAGGTGCGCCCCTCACATTATTGGCGTTCTGCAAGATTCATTGTCTTGGTTTAAGCAAATGATTGAAAATGAGTTAAACAGCACAAATGACAATCCAGTCATTGATGGTGAAAAGAAACTAATTTTTCACGGTGGACATTTCTACGGCGGACATATAGCAACAGTAATGGATACTATGAAAGTACAAGTTGCTAATTTGGCGGATCTACTTGATCGGCAGATGGCGCTTCTGCTCGATACAAAATTTAATCGCGGATTGCCGGCTAATTTATCTTTTTCACCCGATGAACGTGCTGCTGTTAATCATGGATTTAAAGCAGTACAAATTGCTGTTTCGGCATGGACAGCTGAAGCTTTAAAAAATACGATGCCGGCGAGCGTTTTTTCACGTTCAACAGAATGTCACAACCAAGACAAAGTCAGCATGGGAACGATTGCGGCACGAGATTGCATGCGGATTTTGGAATTAACAGAACAAGTTTTTGCTGCGCATTTGCTCGTAACGACTCAGGCTATTACTATTAGAACGATTAAAAAAGAGCTTAGCGAACAGTCTTTTTCTGAATCGGTTTCTGCGATGACAGAAAACATCTTAAAAGATTTTGAATTGTTAGTTGAGGATCGACCTTTAGAAAATACGCTGCGTAAGTTTACGCAATATGTGAAACAACAGAAATGGGAGTTATATGATGACGAATAAAAATAGTTTTATTTCAGCAGCAGCCGAACTTGAAGTCCCGTTTTTCGATACAGACGCAATGGGAATTGTTTGGCATGGAAACTATATTAAATATTTTGAAATAGCGCGCTGTGTTTTATTAGAAAAAATTAATTACGGCTATCTTGAAATGAAAGCGTCTGGTTACGCTTGGCCAATAGTCGATATCAGAGCTAAATATGTTAAGCCGCTCAAATTTAAACAAAAAATTATTATTGAAGCGGTTCTAGTTGAATATGAAAATAGATTAAAAATAGAATATCTCATTAAAGATAAAAACACACAAGAAAAAATAACGACAGGTTATTCTGTTCAAGTTGCCATTGACATGAAAACATTAGAAATGTGTTTTGCTTCTCCAGATATTTTATTAGAAAAACTAAAAGGCGCTTTATGAAAAAATTTATTCTTATATTACTCTCTTCTTTATGGCTAAGCATTGGATACGCACAAAACATTTATCTGCATCCCCTAACCTCCTCAAATCAATCAGCATTTAATAAAGTCCAAGCACAGCTATCCACATCAAATCGTCTATCCGGTGAATTTAAACAAATTCGCAAGATGAAATTACTTTCAACACCTTTAATGTCTGAAGGAAATTTTGTGTTATCAAAAAATAATGGCTTGCAGTGGCATCAAACAAAACCTTTTCACTCAGATTTGATTGTTACGCCTTCAAAAATAGAGCAAAAAATAGAAAACACACCGCCGACTATTATCACGAAGAAACAGCAGCCAATCGTATTTTCTTTTACCAACATCTTTCTGTCTATTTTTAATGGAAATGCAAAAGCTATAAAAAATTATTTTAAAATTTATTTTATCGGCAATACTTATGCATGGAAAATCGCACTCAAGCCACTCGGTTCTCCATTAAACAAAGCAATATTAAGCATTGAAATGTCCGGCGGAAAATACGTTTATTCAATTACGATTAACGAAGTCAAGCAAAACCAAATGATTCTGAATTTCTTTAATGTAAAAGGATCGTAATGTTCGGAATATTTAATCTAAAACAAATAAACAAAGCCGCAAAATTTAGGTTTTTCTTTTGGCTTATTGTTACGGCTATTCTTATTGGCTGTTTGTTTAAGATTATATATTTCGGATTAACGCTGAACACTAATATGTTGGATTTGCTTCCAAAATCCAAACAAAATCCAACTGCGGAAAAAGCGATTCATTCTTTTTCTAAAACAATGGGGAATCAGATTGTTTTTCTCATTGGAAATCCAAAAAAGACTGAAGCACAAAAAGCTGCAGATCAATTTTTTTACCAATTAAAACAAAGTAATTTATTTCAACAATTTAATTATCTTATTACAACCAATGAACAACAGGCGTGGGGCAGTTTTTATTTTCCTTATCGATTATCTTTATTAACGCCGCTTCAGAAAAAATTATTACAAGAAAATAAAATCAAGCAAATACAATCATCTGCTCTATTTGCATTATACAGTCCGATAGGTATAGCAAATTCGGCTTTACTTCAAAATGATCCTTTTTTCCTATTTCAAAATTATCTTATGTCACGACCAAAACCTGCAAGTCACGTGACATTAAACAATCAAAGAATGATGATACATACGAACAATCGATGGTATGTGATGATAAATGCTCAAATCAAACATGACAGTTTTTCAATATCCAATCAAAATAAAATTATTAATTTAATTCAATCGAGCAAAAAA
>CBDVDN010000006.1:0-15946 GCA_965372775.1 uncultured Gammaproteobacteria bacterium | reverse complement strand
CAAAAGGGGACATTTCTAAATTGCTCCTACATTTCTGCCGAAAGAGCTTGCTAGTTTCCCTGTTTTGTCGTATACTGCTATCGAAAATTAGAAACACTAAATATTAGAATAAAAAATTATGATGCTTAATTCATTTAAAAAAGGGGAAGAAGCAAATACATTGTTTCAAAATTGCTTATTTCACTGTTTCACACTTGCACATCACATTACTCCCCAAAAAAACCTTATTTCAAAAGGGAAAAACTATTCTGAAAGATTTGCAAGGCTATTGAAAGCATTTAACGCTTTTTACAATTTAAATAAACTTAATAATAAAAAAGGTGGGCTATGTTAAAAATAAGTTCGGAAGATTTAAAACGTCTTTTAGGTATAAGCAGCGTTTCTAAAGAGACAGTGCATATGCAGCGCAACAACAATGGAACAGGAAAATTTGATCTAAGACAAGCATTAAACGGACAATCAGCATTTACAGCCTATTTGGCAGAAAATCCTGAGCTAAAGAAAAATAAAATCATTTTTGCCGCTTATTCCAAAAATGAGCACGTTAGCGGTCATGAGGAAATGGCTTTTCTTAGAGCGCTAACGGAATCCAATTATGAGATTTATATTTGGGGTAATAAATTAATACGAATTAAGGATGCAGAGGATCTATGGAAAAAATTCCATAACATTCAAAAAACAGACAAAAAAACAATAGAGAAACAACTAGGCATAGATAATATAGCTTGTGATGAGTTTGTTATTATAGATAATGAAATGTTTTTGCAAATAACAGACTATATTAAGGGACCAAAAGATCCGAATCTTAAAGAAGTAACAATTAACAAGTACCGCCTAGAAACGATAGAAAATCTTCCCAAATCGCTTAAAAAGCTTTGTATAAACGGTGGAAAATTAATAAAGCCGAATCTTAGCGGATTAATTGAGCTTGAAGAATTAACAATTGAGTTTTGCAACGAACTAGAAACGATAGAAAATCTTCCCAAATTGCTTAAAAAGCTTTGTATACGCGGTATAGTTGAATTAAAAAATCTGGATCTTAGTAAATTATCTAATCTTGAAGAATTAACAATTAACTTGTGCAACGAACTAGAAACGATAGAAAATCTTCCCAAATCGCTTAAAACGCTTTGGATAAACGGTAGAAAATTAAAAAACCTGGATCTTAGCGGATTAATTAAGCTTGAAGAATTAACAATTGAGTGTTGCCTCCTAGAAACGATAAAAAATCTTCCCGAATCGCTTAAAAAGCTTTGTATATGCGGTATAGTTGAATTAAAAAAGCTGGATCTTAGTAAATTATTTGGTTTTGAAGAATTGGAAATTAAAAATTGCGGCGAACTAGAAACGATAAAAAATCTTCCCGAATCGCTTAAAAAGCTTTGTATATGCGGTGGAAAATTAAAAAAGCCGGATTTTAGCGGATTAATTAATCTTGAAGAATTAACAATTAAGTATTGCGACGAACTAGAAACGATAGAAAATCTTCCCAAATCGCTTAAAACGCTTTGTATAAACGGTGGAAAATTAAAAAAGCTGGATCTTAGTAAATTATCTCAGTTAGAAAGTTTGGATATTTCAAGATGCGATAATCTCAAAATCATGGATTTATCAAATTGTTTGGCATTGCATTCTCTGAAATTGCGGAATATGGAAAATCTTAACAAGATAATTTTAAAAGATTTATCGCAACTGGAATCAATAGAACTTTTAGGTGGGTTTCCGGAAAATATGACAATTATTTTTAGGAATTTACCTAATTTAAAAACAGGTCGCACTCCCACAGATCAGTTGAAAGAGACGTTTTCCGGACTTCCGAACCTTTTGACCAACGAAGTTTCAGACAGTAACAGTGTCCGTGAAAATAGTTCCTCGTCGTCGCATCAAGGTAACGGTTTAAGAGCAGCGCTCACATTATCTTTTTCATCTTCGAAAATAAAAATCAACAATAATGAGTGTTCTTCATCGCATAATACAAGCGTCCACAAACCAGAAATAAGCGGGGAACTTATATATAAAGGTAGTCCGGTTTTACCTACTTATTTTAGGCTTTCGATTAGCACTAAGGCGAATGCTCAGGGGGTTTTGAATTCAAACGACAACGATATTTTAAAAGTAAAAATAAAGCTTAATGAAATGAAAAACGGCACACTAGACTTGTTATCGCAAGACAACTTAAACTCTAAACAGTCATACGGTGCTTTTGAGTATCGTTGTGATGATGTAGATAAGTATTATCCTATTCCCACATTAACGTCAAAAGATGAAATGATAGCGTTTTATTGTAAAAATCCTGGAAATATTGAGATTTATGTTAATAAAGAAACAAATCAATATTTTTTTAAAGTCAAAACAGCCTCACCTGCTGTAACTTTTTGTTATCAATTAGCGCATAAAGCTGCGCATATTACTAACATAGCTGACCCACTTAGGAAAAATTTACCAGAAAATTCTTACGTACTTATAGAATTCTCAGGTGTTGAACTTCTTCCACGCAAATTACAAAAAAAATTAAAAGGTCTATGCGAAAAGCAACAAAAACTTAACAGTTTTATTTTTAGTCGCGAATTTTCAACAGAAGAGAAGATTAGAAAACTTATATCCTTTTGTCAAAACTTCAAAGATGAAGAAATTGAAATGAAGGAAAAAGACGACCTTCTCGAACAATGTATTTTACAGGAAAGAGGATCTTGCAACAATCGGAGTTTAATCTTCTTTTATTTGGCTCGCTTTATTGGTGTACCTGCGCGACATATAGGCAATGGAATTCACGGCTTTGTAGAAATACCTGTATTTATCAAAGAGACAGTGTTGGAATATATTGGTTTAGATGTTGGTGGAGGATTGTCTCCTGCGCTAACTGATGCCGCGCAAAAAACACACAATGATTTTTCTTTAAACGATGCCTCGCAGCAGTGGTTTAGAACAAACTTATCGCAACTTGCTGCTAGTTCACGTAAAAAATTATATTTTTATAGTATTGAATGGTGCAAAACAGATAAAAGTATAAAATTTACTCAATCAGGTTCAAACGAAAAAGATTTACTGGATACAGCGTTAAAGGGGGAAATAAAATTCTGTGAAAAAATAAAAAACCTTCAAGGTAATATCCCAGCGCTAATTAATCTATGGCGTGATATGAAGTCGCATGGGACATTAAGTTATCAAGAGCACAAGGACAATCCGCAAGACGATTTGGCATTGTTGTTAAGTAGTGTAGAAAATAGTGAAATTTACGGTATTAAAAACAATCTTTTTCATTGTTGTATTTTAATGATTTTAATGCGCTACAACGGCGTTCCAGCAAGGATTTTGATAGACGATGATGGAAAAACATGGGTTGAACAAGGTATTTCAGAAGGAGAGAGTTTGCGATGGGAGAAAATTGATAAGAAATATCCGCCGCCGCCGAAAGCAACAGGAAAAAAATCGGATCGTAGCAGTACGCCCTTTAAATCTCCATTTGAAAAAATAGCTAAAATAAGTACAAACTCCGCACAGCAATTGTTAGGAGATTCATCTGGAAAAAACATTCTAATATTATTAGGGTCAACCCAATCTCCTATAAGTGCATATGGAGACCTATTGCGTCAAATAAAAAATCAATCTAACAATAAATCATCACAAAATTATGTATTCATAAATTCAAAAGACGACATGAACGGACTACTTAAAACTTTTAAATTAGAGGGAAAAAAGGTTAAGCGCAATATTCCAGGACAGTTGCAAGAAATCTTAACAGAAACTGGCGGCATAATAGTTATCAATTGGAATAATTTTAATTCAGAAGATATTGCATCGTTTAAATCAATGATGGATGAAACACCAATATTATTGGATATAAGCATAACAAAACCTTTGAAAGTTATAGGGTTATTATCCGAAGATCAGCGAAACAAAATAAGTGATGATGTTTATTCAAGATGTACACTCTATAAATTATTGCCAAACGGTTTAAACGTTGAGACCAATTCTGCCGACAAAGACAATATGGGTCATAATGAGAAAGATATACAGAGAATAGATTTGTTCTATGGTTATAATTGGCAGGACATCATATATGGAGAATACGAACTTAACAAAAGTGATGTAAGCTATCATAAGGGGGCAATTCAACGAGCAATCCTTGATAAGAAAAAAGCCCTAATTTTTCTTAATCCGCCTCAAAATGATCCGCAATTTGATGTATTGATTCAGGTTATCAATCTTGAAAAAAGGATTTTTCTAAATGGCTCGTATTTTAATATTCCGAAGGATTTTTATATTCACATAGACTCTGTTTCTCCGCCCTTTAATTTACCCGACAACGTAAAATTCCTACATAACACAAGAAGAGCAAGGAAGGAATGCTTGTTTTTAAATATTCCAGATCATCATCAATGGTTAAAACGCCTCCAAATAGATGATGAGGGCAAAGGTAAAACTTTACCGTGCTTATTCCAAACTTACGATGACAAAACACAAGAAATTTTTATAACAGAAAATCTTCCAAAACAGATTTGGCAGCGTCTTTTATGGGAAATAAAAGAAAATTATTCACAAAAACAATTTTCATTTGTTTTTGCAAATGGTGTAAAAATACCGGATTTTTTAAAAGAAAGCCTTCAGAAATCTCCCGCTGATAACGTACTATCTAAAAACGAAAAAAAAGATTCTCTCACTGATGTTCCTAATGAAAACGTTCCCGATGCGGAAATTAATACTGATCAATCTTGCGTTTATAGCACAAATGATCCTGATTTCTTGGCAAAAAAACTGAAAGAAAATTTGGGTAAAGCAAAACCAGCAAAACAATCTACAATAATAAATATTACGCCGCAGACAAGTTATGCGGATTTAATTTCAGAAAAAAGCGTCACTGTGCGAGATGATGGTGGTATTACCTTTAAATATAAACGAAAAAGTTTATTAGACACATTAAAAAATGGGGAGACAATCATTATAAATGGAACTATATCTCCTACATTATATCAACATTTGCTATCAGCATTATCGGAACAACCCTATTTATGGGATAATGGACAAAGAGTTTCATTAACGGGCAAACTGTTTATCGTCATGCCAAAACATGCTGCTCAGAAAGTTTGCGGCTGGCCATTAAATACCATCACTTATGATTGGAAGACTTATCAAGAAAAGTTTAAGAACGATCAAGAAATCTTTTTAAAGATAAAAACTTTTTATGCTTGTGCCAATCATATTCGGCATTTTGGCTCAGATATGCCTAGCAGAGTTCTGCTAAGTTATAATCGTATCCGAAATCTTATTTCGGCGATCAAGCAATCACGTCAACGCGGAGAAAATCCAATTAAAGGTTCTTTTCTTTTTGATTACGATAAATCTTCATCTGAATATGCCTATTTAAATGTAGCTGCAAAATTGATCTTTCATAAAGACAATAATTTAAATCCTTTTATCAGAAAAGATAAGCTTGAAAAACTTTTGCAGCCCCATAATTTATCCGTTCAAAATGTTGAAAATAACGTCAAATATATTTGGCAACTTTTAAACTGTTTCAGCGCAGATTTTATAAAAGAACACATTTTTAAAAAACTAGGCATTCTGTCTTGTTTAAATAATTCTAGACAGAACTCATTACCCATTCTATCTAAAGAAGCATTTAATAATTTCAAACATGTTTTAAATACAGTATTCCATAAAAAACAAACAGAATTTAAATACGAAGAAAAACCAATTAAATCCCGAACAGAAAGATGGGAAAAGCAGAAAAATCGACTATTCTCAGGACTGGAGCATTCAGACTGTAACGTGTTCTTTTTAAAAGGGTTGCAGGGTTCTGGCAAGAGCCATATGGAAAAAGATCTGAAACAAAAAGGGTTTCAAGTTTTCTTTGGTGAAGATAAAATTCAAAACTGGATAACCTCAAAAAATGACGCCAATAAGCCTAATATTTTATTCCTGGATGAAGCCAATATACAAAAGGATGGTTATTGGGATTTTCTAAATGGCATTGTTGAAAATAAAACTATTTTCCACAATGGACAATCCTATCCGTTATCTGAAAATCATAAAATAATTTTTACAGGCAATCCGGAAACTTATGCTGGTCGTAATTATCAGCGTTTTTTCCAAACGCATGCGGAAACAATATTATTTAAAGCAATGGATGATAATTTTTTTGTTGAAAAGATGGTAAAACCCATATTAGGCTACTACGGTGGTATAGTGGAAAACGCTTCCAGGAAAATCATAGACGTATTTAATTTTACAAAGCGATGTTTGCCGAAACTGGGAGCACGAGACCTGCAGAATTTAACGCATCGATTTGCCTGTTTATATCAAAGCAATATAGACTCAAAAAATTCTATAAATATAAATACGCTTTTAAGACAAGCCGTCGTTTTGGAATTTTCATTTTTGTTTTATAACAGCGCAGAACGAACCAGATTTAGATTTCAAATAGAATAACATTTACATGTTAGTGACGCTCAGAAAAACAATCCACCCGAGATGATAATATTATTAGGCAAAAAGTTTATCGTCCCCACTCAGCATATTGACCTTTACAATGCTATTTGTAGTGATCTAGACATACGTATTAATTGGCTCAAAAAATTGAAGTCCTCAGATGAAAACAAAAAAACACCTATTCCGAAACCTAAATTGGGTGTTTTGCTACAAGGGAATTCCGGATTAGGAAAATCAACGCTGTATGAACAAATCCTTATAAAAAAAGGCTTTTCATCAAATTCAAAAGATTCACAGAAAAAATATTACAAAATAGCGGTTACTGCAGACGGCAAAAGTTCCCATGAGGTTTTATTGAAAGCTTTTAGGGAGGGATCTGTAGTTATTTTAGATGAGTTGAATCTTAGTCAAGACATTGAAAAATTGTTAAATCAATTGCTAACTGGGATAGCTCCAGATGGGGTCCCCCCAAAAAAAGAGGGTTTTATGTTATTCGCTTCACAAAATCCTGCAAATTTTTCAGGGAGAAAAACATCTTCGCCAGCACTTTTAAATCGATTGCATTATGTGTATTTTGATAATTATTCAGAAAAATCATTGATACAAATCTGTAGACAAAGGGGTCTTAAAAATCCAGAATTATTTGTAAAGTATTTTTCAGAAGCACGCAATCAACATCCTGACCATATAAATTATAGGTCATTTTTTAAACAACTTAACGAGTCAACAAATAATGTAAATTCTTTTTTTAAAAAACCAGTGCGTATTCCGATGCGTATTCCGATGAATCCGATCGCTGATTCCGACATTATCCGATCTGATACCGTTGGTATTCCAAGCACTCTTACTTTTCAATCCGCTTTTGGGATTTCTTGTTTGAGCGCTGGTGGTGGAAAATAGCTACCTGATGCTGATCGATTCCATATCTTATAAAGATTTTTATCTCGATTTTCATCAAACTGTTTTAGATTTTGACGGTCATATCCTGCTGCTCCTTTACTTTTCCGTACTTCCTTGTACGATTCCCACACGAGCAGCTTTTGTATCGCAAAAGCTTTTTCCTGCATGACTAAATCGTCCTCTTTCAAGTTGTTTAATTTACAGTTCAGCACTCTGCTTCTCTTCGCTCCATCTCCATTACAGGGACTTCTTCACTACTACTAAAGCATCCGCCCCTGATGTTGACATTGGGACATTTTTTTTCCCTTCACATTCAACTTCAGGTTCTCACGTTCCCTACGCTGGACTGACTCAAGCTCTTGCCGACTTTGCGCCGGTCGCCTCACACAGTAAACAGGTTTCCTGTATGCTCATCAGCGTTAGGCTATATTCCCACTTTTTGACGACACCTAAGATTTCGACGCTTCATCGGTCGGTTTACTTTCGTTCAACTTCTTTGAGTCTTACCTGACAGATTTGATTCTGCCTTTTCCTGAATCGCTCACCACCACCCATCTTAATGAATAGCAGCATCAGGCGGTTTGCAGAGTTCCCCTGTAGAACCTTCTGCGAGGGGTCATCCCTCATCCAACGTAGAGCATGAATGAGCCGCCATCCCATGCTTCTCATTCTTCGTGACACACGTAGCCAATTTCTCCGTTTCTTAGTTTCGTCGTTAAACACTGATCACAATGAACGCTTGTTGAAAAATAATATGATGAAATTTCACGATATTTATTTTGCCCGGGCAACCAGACCTCGAAATCATAGGTTTTTGCAGAAGAAAAACCCACATCGCCCGCACATAAAGCAACAACACGATAAGGCAGTTCAAGTTTTTGCAGTATCGTCTCTGCATTACGCGTTAGCGATTCCAACTCATCATAGGACGTTTCTGGATCGACAATTTTAACTAATTCTACTTTTTCAAATTGATGCTGACGAATCATACCGCGCGTGTCTTTGCCGTACGATACTGCCTCACTTCGAAAACAAGGCGTATGAGAAACGAATTTCTTCGTCAATGCTTTTGCATTCAAGATCTCACCACGTACAATATTTGTTACTGGCACTTCTGCTGTTGGAATAAGAGAAAATCCCTGCTCTCCTTTAATATTAAACTGATCTTCAGTGAACTTCGGTAATTGTCCTGTTCCAAATAAGCTATCTCTATTTACCATATAAGGCACATACACTTACTGATAACCATGTTCTTTGGTATGCACATCCAACATAAATTGAATTAACGCACGATGCATACGTGACAAGGGTTCATATAAAACCACAAAACGAGACACTGATATCTTCGTCGCTGTTTCAAAGTCCATCCAGCCCAATTGTTCGCCGAGTGCTACATGATCTTTTGGCTTAAAATCGAATGTTTTAGGTTCTCCCCAGCGCCGAACCTCAGCATTATCTTCTTCTGATAGCCCATCTGGCACAGACGCATGCAATATGTTCGGAATCGCCCATATCATTTCGTTTAATTGATTCTGAACATCTGCCAAAGCCTGCTCATTCGCGTTTAACTCATCGCCCAGCATTTCAATGTCTTTCAAAAGCGGCACAATATCTTTTCCAGCTGCTTTTGCTTGTCCAACCGTCTTCGCACTTGCGTTACGTTTTGCCTGCAAGGCTTGTGTTTAAGTCTGAAGTTCTTTACGCTGTTTTTCCAGTACTTGAAATTTTTCAACCTCTAAATTAAAACCACGCCGTTTTAATTTCTCAGCAATTTCAATCAAATTTGCCCGTAATTCTTTAATGTCTATCATAGGTTTTTCCTGCTTTACATGATTAAACCGCCAACCAAACACCCAGCCCCGCAGCAATCACACACAATAATATGCTAAGCAATACGTAGAAAACAGCATATGTGAATTTACCGCTTAAAAAAAGATTTACTGTATCGAGTGAAAAGGTTGAAAACGTCGTAAACGCACCAAGTATGCCAATTAAAACAAAACTTCTCAATACATCCGTAAAAGTTAATTTGCTTAATAAAAACAAGGACAAATAACCAATTAAAAAAGAACCGATAACATTTACGCACAATGTCCCAACCGGAAATCCCCGCTCGAAAAATCGATGCACAAACTCCGTACACCAAAATCTCGCCATTGCGCCAACCGCACCGCCTAATGCAATCCATAAACTGTATTTTAAAAATGATATCATGCGATTATTTCTTCTCTCGATCCCATTTCCGAAGCAATGCTAACTTTTCTGCGATTTTAATTTCTAAGCCACGGTTAACCGGAAAATAATATTGCTTAGCTTTCATGTCTTCTGGAAAATAATTCTCACCTGCCGCATAAGCATTTTCTTCATCATGCGCATAACGATAACGCTTGCCATATCCCATTTGTTTCATTAACTTTGTCGGTGCATTACGCAAATGCAGCGGTACCGACAGCGACCCTGAATTTTTCACATCTGACATAACAGCGCTAAAAGCCATATAAACTGCATTGCTTTTAGCCGCGCATGCGCAATAAACAACAGCCTGCGCGATGGCTAGTTCGCCTTCTGGACTGCCTAAACGCTCCTGCATATCCCACGCATTTAAAGCTAAGGTCAACGCTCTTGGATCAGCATTGCCGATATCTTCTGATGCCATACGTGCAACACGCCTTGCAATATATAAAGGATCACAGCCCCCATCTAACATTCTCGCTAACCAATATAAAGCCGCATCCGGCGATGACCCACGAACGGATTTATGCAACGCAGAAATTTGATCGTAAAAATTCTCGCCCATTTTATCAAATCGCCGAAAACCATGACGCAATACTTCCGATAATGTTTCTTCTGTAATTAACAATTTCTCATTTTCTTTTTGTGCAAAATCCACAGCAATTTCTAATAAGTTTAAAGCGCGTCTTGCATCGCCGTCCGATGCGTTAATTAATGAAATTTTTAATTCACTCGGAAATTCAATAACTAATTTCCCAAATCCGTTTTGCGAATCTTCTAACGCCCGATTAATTATCGCTAATAAATCGTCCGCTTCTAAATTTTTTAAAACATAAACTCGTGCACGCGACAACAACGCATTATTCAATTCAAAAGATGGATTTTCAGTTGTTGCACCGATTAACGTTAATGTTCCATCTTCAACATACGGTAAAAAAGCATCCTGCTGCGCTTTATTAAATCGATGTACTTCATCAACAAATAAAATAGTCGCTTGATTAAGAAGCTGTGCTTTTTGTGCGCGTTCAACAACACTTCTAATATCTTTAACGCCGGACAAAACTGCAGAAATTTTTTCAAAACGCGCATTAGCATCTTCAGCTAAAATTCTCGCTAAAGTCGTTTTACCTGTCCCGGGCGGTCCCCATAAAATCATAGAATGCAAAGCGCCATGTTCAATCGCCAAACGCAAAGGTTTTCCATTAGCTAATAAATGCGATTGACCGGCAAAATCATCAATTTTTTTAGGCCGCATACGTGATGCTAGAGGTTGAAAGTTAGTACTAGATTCAGACATATTATTTATTTCGTTTGATCAATAACATCGACCTGTTTAGGTACAACAAAAGAAAATAATTTCTTATTAAGCTTAGGATTAATTTTCACATTAGAAAAATTTAAAATGGTATTTTGCCCTAATTGATTTTCAAGACGCATTTGCATAATTTTATTATTTTTAAATCCGATTATAATCGCATTGAATAATGCTTCTTGATTCTTCGGTATTAATTTAAACCATTCTCCATACTGTTTTAAATCTATGCTACTGTTGTCATACTCGCGAAGGCGAGAATCCATCTTCAACTTAAAAACATTAAAACTTTTTTGCAAAAAAACATGCGAACTTGTTAGTAACAAAGCTGGCGTTTGTCCAATATTGCTGTCTAATTTCTTAATCGTCACCTGCTGTAAATCTGGATCATAAATCCAAACTTTTTTACCGTCCGTTATAATAATTTGTTTTAAGGGTTTTTTAATTTCCCATCGAAATTTTCCCGGACGCTGTATCGTCATATTGCCAAAAGATTTTTGTAAAATCGTACCCTTTGAGCCAACAATAATTTGCTTAAAATCAGCCGTCATCGAAGAAAATGTCGATAATTTCTGCTGTAAAACCTGCACAGCAGATTGCGCAAAACAACAAAACGCACACAAAAGCAAGAAATTAAAAATTGCAATGGTGAATATTTTTTTCATTTTATTCATCTTCCGATCGTGATGGAACTAATACCTCACGCGCACCGTTATTGCCCATTTCGCTTACAACACCAGCATTTTCCATTTCTTCCAACATTCGTGCCGCACGGTTATAACCGATTTTTAAACGCCGCTGAACATACGAAATAGAAGCCCTGCGCGATTCAATAACAATATTAACCGCTTGATCATACAGCGGATCGGACTCGCCCTCTTCTGCTATCATCGTTCCATCGTTTGAAAATCCGTCGCTCTCAACGCCGTTCTGCAAAATTTCTTCCATATATTCAGGTTCTCCGCGCAGTTTCCAATCCGCTACAACGCGATGAATTTCATCATCTGAAATAAATGCGCCATGCACACGAACCGGCAAGCCAGTACCAGGCGGCAAATATAGCATATCGCCATGACCTAATAATTGTTCTGCGCCCTGCTGATCCAAAATAGTCCGTGAATCAATTCTCGAAGAAACCTGAAACGCAATACGTGTCGGAATATTCGCTTTAATTAATCCCGTAATCACATCAACCGACGGTCTTTGTGTTGCTAATATCATATGAATCCCAGCAGCTCGTGCTTTTTGAGCAATACGCGCAATCAGTTCTTCAACTTTTTTGCCAACAACCATCATCATATCGGATAATTCATCTACAACAACAACAATATACGGCAGCGGCTCTAAGGTCTTCGGTTCTTCTGACTCTGCATTATTCGGAATTAATGGATCAAGAATCGGCTGACCTTTTTTAATCGCATCGCCGACCTTATCATTATAACTAGCAAGTTTTCTAACGCCCTGTGAAGCCATTAATCGATAACGCCGTTCCATTTCAGCAACACACCAGCGAAACGCATTCGCCGCATCTTTAACGTCCGTTACAACCGGCGTCAGCAAATGCGGAATACCATCATAAATTGATAACTCAAGCATTTTAGGATCAACTAAAATCATTCGGACTTCTTCCGGCGTTGCTTTAAACAATATGCTCATCAGCATACTATTTAAACTCACAGATTTGCCTGAACCCGTTGTGCCTGCAACAAGCAAATGCGGCATTTTACCTAAATCGACAACAACCGGATAACCGCCAATATCTTTACCTAACGCTAAACTCAACGGCGAAGATGCGTTTTCATAATGCTGTGATTCAAACACTTCCCGCAAACAAACGATTACACGGTCATCATTTGGAATTTCAATACCAATAACAGACTTTCCTGGAATAACTTCAACAACCCGCACACGGGAAACCGACAAAGCCCGCGCAAGGTCTTTTGCCAGAATGCTAATCTTGCTCACTTTCACACCGGGCGCTAAAGACAACTCAAAACGCGTAATAACGGGACCCGGATGAATCGCTTCAACAGACACTTCTATACCAAAATCCAATAAACGCTGTTCAAGTTCTCTCGATAACGCTTCTAATTTAGTTTGAGAATTAACCGGCTTTACAGAAACTTCAGGCAAATTTAACAAATCAAACGACGGCACTTTCCCTGTCAGTTTAGAAACAATTGCACGCGGCTTATTTTTTTTCGTAATTTGCCGAGGAGAAAAATCTATAGCCAGCATTTTTGGCTGCTTTCCGATCGGCTGTCTCTCTGACGATTTAATAACAGGTATAGGCTTTTTAGCCATAACTGAAGCCTTTCGATCGCGTCTTTTATCGCGCCAAGTTAGAAAACAGCTTCCGATCCACTTCAAGCCCCTAACAAAACATTTCAAACCAACAACACATCCTTTTCCTGAAAGATTCAGCATCAGCAGCCACGATAATCCCGTAAAAAGCGTTACGCCAATCAGCAAAAATGCAATTAAAATTAATCTTGCACCCAATAAATTTAAAATATTTACAAAACTAGAACCAATCACACCGCCTAAAAGTCCGTCCGCAGCCAATGGTAAATGCGCATGCCATGTTGGCAAATACAATCGAAATAATGCGCAGCCGCTCAACAGTGTTACAACAAATCCGACAAGATGCAGTAAAACATAATAGAAATTTGATGTTCGATTCAAAAGACGGGCGCGAAAAATCAGCCAAGCAGAAACAGCCAGCATAAATGGGAACAGATAGGCTGTATAGCCAAAAAAATAAAGAAAAATATCAGCAAAAAAAGCACCAGCTCGTCCGCCAGCGTTTGTAACAAACCCACCGGCACCAGAAGTAGACCACCCTGGATCACTGCTATGATAAGATACCAATGCAATCACCAAATAAGCAGCAACTGCAAACATTAAGATAAGCATACCTTCGCCGATTCTATGCTTAGCATTCAGCACAATTGCTTTAGAATTCTTTGATTTATCTGTTGCTTGTTTCACTCGTTATACCCATAAAAAACATTATCATTCTCGCGAAAGGGGGGATCCGCTAACGCCCAAATCATACCATACCTTTATTCTATTTCATATCATTAAGCACTGTTAGCTCTGTACACGCGACACATCAAAACTTATAAAAAATACGTAGATCCTATGTAGAGGTAACCCTTGCGGTCACCTTTTCGGAAGAGGGAGGAGGAAGACAGAAACAGAGGACGGAAAGAAATTGAATTTTGTTCCCTGTTTTTTTGAATTTATATTGTAGTGGCGACCCTTTCGGTCGCCCAAATGGGCAGCCGCAAGGGCTGCCCCTACATGACATCTGTGAATCCGAGAGATACTAAAGAAAAATGACAGGTTAAACGAATATTTACATTTTCATACGATTTTGAAGTATGCGGAAAAAATTTATTTACAACAAAAAAAACAAGATAAAGTCAATCTCTTTTAAAACAACAAAATGAGGTAACTTAAGAATGTTTGAAGAAGTTTATAAGGTATATCTAGATTTACGCGATCTTATTGATCTCTATTCCAAACGCAACCCACAATACAAGAATGAAAGAGGTACTCTGAAAAAAGCATTTGGTAACAGCTTCCAACAAAAATTTGCTCTTATCAAAGAAGCTATAATGAACTCACTTAACAAAATCATTAAGAATTGCGCCGAGAAATCTAACGTTGCGCTGAAGAACCTGAAGTGGTACGAGAGTATTCCAGATAAATGGTGTGAAATAATAAATTCTAACAAAGAAATGATTTCCTCTGCGTCATTTTGGACACTCTTCTATAATTAAAAAATTATAATCTGTGTGTCCAAATTAGTGTAGCAACTTCACTTTCAATTCGAACACGGCACGCCGTGCTCAGATCAGAAAAAAGAAACTAGAAGTTCAATAGAAAACAGTTCCGATTTCTGATATTCTGTCCTCTGAAATGTAGCGACACGGAGTGCCGTGTCCTTCGATTTAAACATAGGAAACATACACATGAGCGCCACAAAACATCACAAACTTATTATTTTAGGTTCAGGTCCCGCTGGTTATACCGCAGCAATTTACGCTGCAAGAGGCAATCTCAATCCCGTTGTGATAACCGGTATGGAACAAGGCGGTCAACTTATGAAAACATCAAAAATAGCAAATTGGCCAGGCGACTATGAAGATGTATCAGGTTCAGAATTGATGGGTCGCATGCTAAAACAAGTCGAACGTTTCAATGCTGAAATCATCATGGATCAAATTTACAAAGTCGATTTCAAACAACGTCCGTTTCGGCTATTCGGAAATTTAGACGAATACACCTGTGATGCACTCATCATTGCAACCGGTATTTCAGCAAAACATACGGGGCTCCCTTCCGAACAAACCTACTTAGGACGAGGCGTTTCAACCTGCGCAACCTGTGATGGATTTTTTTATCGCGATAAAAAAATCGCCGTGATCGGCGGCGGAAATGAGGCAATGGAAGATGCGCTTTATCTCTCAAAACTTGCCTCACACGTTACAATTGTTCACCGCTTTGAAAAATTCCAGCACGAAACAGCCCGCTTTAAACAAGCACTAGAACTTGCTAAAACTGGAAATATTACTATCGAATGGAATCATACGTTAGAAGAAATACTTGGCAATAACAGCGGCGTAACGAGCATGAAAATCAAACACACCAAAACCAATGCATCAAAAGAAATTGGCGTAGACGGCATTTTTCTCGCAATCGGACATGAGCCAAATTCCAGAATCTTCGAAGGACAACTTGATATGAAAGACGGCTATATCTGCACACAAAAGAAAATGGAAGGCAATGCGGTGGCAACTAATATTGAAGGCGTCTTTGCTGCCGGCGATGTAATCGACCCGCGCTATCGTCAAGCCGTAGTTGCAGCCGGCTCTGGCTGCATGGCAGCACTAGATGCGAAAAAGTATTTGATGTCACGGTAAAAATCAAAATTGTGTAGGTTGGGCTAAGCGCGCCCCATGGCCAAGATGGAATTATTAAAGCTACAATATGTGTTGATATGTAAAAAATACATAAAAAATTATATTAAGCGCAGCCCAACAAAAATGTTGTGCTGCGCTTAAT
>CBDVDN010000005.1:0-16713 GCA_965372775.1 uncultured Gammaproteobacteria bacterium | reverse complement strand
ACGCGCGCTGTCCCATTTCTTTAGTGGAATAATGATAAGGTTTTTGAGAGGCGTTGTCCTCATATAGACTAGTGAAATCTGAGGTTAATTTTTCTGCTAAAGTTTTTTTGACAAATTGCCTCGCATGATGAATGGCGTCGACATCTATAACGTCCATTGTCTCACCTAAATAAATTTCTGATGGCAAAGTCAGCATTTGAGCGAGTAAATGTTTATCAGTGTTTTTGTCAGATAAAATTGCTTTAAGAGCTGATATAAAGTCGGATGGGGCAGTGAATGATGAGTTTTCAGCGCCTAAAATTATTTTCTTGGCATAGACTTGTCCGGCTTCCCATCGTGCGAATGGATCGGAATCATGCGCCATTAAAAATGCTAAATCTTTATCGGCATAATCGTATTTTAGTTTTATTGGCGCAGAGAAATTACGGAGTAAAGAAGGGATTGGTTTGTGTGGAATATTGTCAAATGTAAAAGTCTCTTTTTCTTGTTTTATGTGTAACGTTTGAGATATTTCGTTATTGGATTTTGGATTGAGCAAGCCGATTGATAGCGGAATAAACATCGGCAGTTTTTCCGGCTGATTCGGTGTTGGCGGGCAATATTGTTTAACGGTTAAGGTATAACATTTTTTTTCAGCATCATATCGATCAGAAACGGATAGTTCTGGTGTGCCGGCTTGACTGTACCAAAGACGAAATTGTGATAAATCGATATTTGAAGCGTCTTCCATGGCTTGTACAAAATCATCGCAAGTTACGGCGCAGCCGTCGTGGCGTTCAAAATATAAATCCATGCCTTTCCTAAAATTCTCCTGTCCGAGTAATGTATAAATCATGCGAATGACTTCAGCGCCTTTTTCATAAACCGTTGCAGTGTAAAAATTATTAATTTCAACATAAGATTCTGGACGAATGGGATGCGCAAGGGGGCCTGCGTCTTCTGAAAATTGTATGGTTCGGAAAGACTGTGCTTCACAAATACGGTCTACGGCTTTTGATCCAATATCTTCGGAAAATATTTGATCGCGAAATCGCGTCAAACCTTCTTTTAAAGAGATTTGAAACCAATCGCGGCAGGTTACGCGATTGCCTGTCCAATTATGAAAATATTCATGACCAACAACAGAGTCAATATTTCTATAGTTTAAATCTGTTGCCGTATTGGGTTTTGCAAAAACATATTTTGTATTAAAAATATTTAAACCTTTGTTTTCCATCGCACCCATATTGAAATCCGGCATAGCAACAATCATAAAAGTGTCGAGATCGCATGCTAATCCAAATTTTTCTTCATCCCACTGCATGGCTTTTTTTAACGACGACATCGCATACTGACATTGATCGATATCTTTTTTGAGCGCGAAAATACGAAGCGTGATTTTGCGATGGCTTTGTGTTTCATAATAATCTTCGATATAATCTAAATCGCCCGCGACCATGGCAAATAAATAACAGGGTTTTAAAAATGGATCTTCCCATTTCATCCAATGCAGTCCGTCCGATAAATTACCTGAATCGATAAGATTGCCATTTGAGAGCAGAATAGGGTAACGCTTTTTATCTGCTGTAATGGTTGTTGTGAAATGAGATAGCACATCGGGACGATCTAAGAAATAAGTAATTTTTCTAAAACCTTCCGCTTCACATTGTGTACAGAATAAATCATTTGATTTGTACAAACCCATTAATGAAGTATTTTTTTGCGGTTTAATGTCAGATTTAATTTCCAATGTGAACGAATCGGGCAGGTTTTTTAAGGTTAGGTGTTCTGAGTCAAGGACATATTGATTAGTTTTTAGCAGTTCATTATTCAGCTTAACAGATTGAAGCGTTTGATCGGCGCCGTTCAATATCAAAGCATCTGTTTTTTCAGTTTCTGGATTCATCCTCATCTGCATTTGAGATGTGACATGGGTTATAGTTTCACCCAATTCGATGTAAAGGTCGATATTATCAATCAAATGACTTGGCGGCGTATAATCTTTTCGATATTTTGTTTCAGGTTTTGAGCTGTTTGGGTTCATTGATGACCTCATATGTTTTTTTGTGTATTTTTTTGGTTTTTGCAGATGATTATAGTAACCGTAGTTACGGTAACCACGGTTACTATATCCTAAAATAGTTTTGTATCAAGTGTTTTGCATATGTTTATCTGTATGTTAAAATACGACCTTTCTAAATTTCATAGGATATTCCATGCAAGTACGTACACGTTTCGCGCCGAGTCCAACCGGCTATATGCATATCGGCAATGTTAGAACCGCTATTTTTGCTTGGCTCTATGCTAAAGCGACAAAAGGCAAATTTATTTTGCGCATTGAAGATACCGATCTAGAACGTTCCCGAGAAGAATGCATTCAAGTTATTTTAGATGGTTTTGAATGGCTGGGCATTGAGTATGATGAAGGTCCTTATTATCAAACAGAACGTATGGCACGTTATAAGGCGCTCATTCAGCAAATGCTGGATGAAGACAAAGCTTATCGTTGTTATTGTTCAAAAGAACGATTAGATAAATTGCGGCAATGTCAATTAGAACAAAAAGCAAAGCCGCAGTACGATCGGAAATGCCGTGATTTAAAGGAACGGCTGGATTGTCCTTTTGTTGTGCGCTTTTGCAATCCGAAAGAAGGATCTGTTATTGTGCATGACTTAATTCACGGCGAAGTTGAATTTCAAAACAGCGAACTAGATGATCTTATCATTGCGCGCGGAGACGGTTCGCCGACGTATAACTTTTGTGTTGTGGTCGATGATATGGATATGGGTGTGACACATGTTATTCGAGGCGACGATCATCTCAATAATACACCAAGACAAATTAATATTTTTGAAGCATTAGGTGCAAAGCCACCAGCTTTTGCACATGTTCCGATGATTTTAGGCAGTGACGGCAAGCGACTGTCGAAACGACATGGCGCGGTAGGTTTAAGAGAATTTCGTGATGAGGGTTATTTGCCGCAAGCATTAATTAATTACTTAGTGCGTTTGGGCTGGTCTCACGGTGATCAAGAAATTTTCTCGCGTGAAGAAATGATAGAATTGTTCAATTTAGATCATCTCAACAAAGCGCCGGCAGCAATTAATTCAGAAAAACTTTTATGGCTTAATCAGCATTACATAAAAGAATTAAAACCCGAAATCGTGGGCAAAGAATTAAAATGGCAGATGGATAAGCTGGGCATTGATATGACGAAGGGCCCCGATTTACGAGAAGTTGTGATGGCACAAGCTGAACGCTGCAAAACGTTAAAAGAAATGGCAGAAAAAAGCCGTTATTTTTACGAAGATTTTGAACAATACAATGAAAAAGCCGCTAGAAAAAACCTAAAGCCTGAAACAGCGAACGTCTTAGAACAAATTATGCAAAAACTAGAAGCGCTCAAAAAATGGCAGCCAGAACCGATTCACAAAGTCATTATCGACACGGCAGAAACTTTAGGCTTAAAGCTTGGCAAAGTTGCACAGCCAATACGCGTTGCGATAACAGGCGGTACAATCTCACCACCCATCGATATAACTTTAACCTTAATCGGAAAAGCGCGTGTGCTAGCGCGCCTGCAAAAGGCGATTGAGAGGTGTGGTCGTGGTGTCGCGCGAGGAGTATAGTTACGATTTCTGCTTGTCCATGAGTTGTCCAAAAGTAACCTTCATTCGAACGAACAGCCAAATGTATTATGATTTCTTATAAAGTTAAGCTTTCCTATGAAGCGCCTAGTTTTGGACGTGTTAATTAAGTTTTCTTCAGATGCAATGTTTAATAACGTATGCAAGCGGATTTTAAGGGGCTACTGCAAAACGCCTTTTTTGTCATGCCCGTGATAGTGGGAATCCATGTGAATTAATACGTTACGTTTTTGGTTTTAAGGTATCTTCTCCATATTGTAGGGACATGGCGCGCCATGTCCGCATTAACATTATGATAAATATTGGAATAATGGTATGGCGTGCCGCGCAACTACAATTTCTCCCGAAATTCTGGAGAAGATATGAAAAAAGTGATGCTTTTAGTGACAAAAAGGAAAAACACGCTACAAAAACCATCAAATTAGATAAAGAATTGATCATATGCTATAAAATAATGCTAAATAATGGAAAAATAGTAGCATAAAGTAGAAAAATGTGGAACAATATGAAAAGTGAAAAATTGAAGTCTATCGGCTTGTGTTTCTGTAGGATAATTTGCAAGGCGACGACATAGAAAAAATAATGTAAGTTAATTTTTCGAAAATTTGAACTTTAAAGTGTGAACTATGGGAGTTAAGGGAAGATAAAGTGCTTGCGTGATTGCGAGCGTACACACGGGTTCATTATATGAGAGGTAAATAAAATGTTAACAGGTCCGAAAACCAAACGTGAACTATCTATTTTAAAAGTGCCAGCAGAAATCGCACGAACCTATCAAGATCAAGTTAAATCCGCACGCTTTTCTTGGTTTGAAAGATATCGAATAAAGTCCTTTTTCAAAAAGAACCCAAGCGTTTTAAGCTATAAACATCATATTGATCAACTTAATGCTTCTATATCAGGATTTCTTTTTGATGATTGGCTCGAATCCCTAACAAAAGCCCGTGCATTATTAGAATCACATCATAATACAGCACAAGACGGCATACAAAGTGTCGAAGAGCAAAAGGTGCTTTCTCGCATTCTAAAAAGCTGGCTTCTTATAAACCTAACTCGCTTTCAAAGCCGCTTAATTAAAATTAGAAAGGCGTGCGTTACTCGCAATATTGAATGGGATATTCTAGAACAAAACCTGCCCGTTATTATGCGCCTCGATGATTTACTCAAAAATCTAAAGCACGAAATTAATGAACACACTCATGCTCTTCAAGAAATTATTTGCGGGCGCTTAAATGTTGATCAACTCGATATTTCTGAATTTAAAAAAGAATCTTTAGATGATCTTGATGATTTTTTAGATGAATTAGATAAAATCATTCATGCACAAGCAGGAATTTCCGATGCAAAATCTGATGAAAAAGCAGCGCAAGAAGAAAAAATAGAAAATAAAGCGGCTCCAAACGCGCCAATAATACCTTCGGATCCACAAACACTTAAAGACGATCCAGAATCTGCATTAAAGCAAAAATATATCTTTGCACAAACTGATGCGCCGCGATATCATCCAGCGTCTTTTGTGTCAGATTCAGAACCCGAAACACAATTACGCTCCAAAATCGATACACTCAGCAAAGGAAAAGAGATCGTTCAAGAGCTTATTGCGATTTTAAATCCGCAAGATGATGGGCTTTTTCATCTTGTACGCCCAAACGGCGTATTACATAGTCCGCTTACAGAAGAAAAAGATGAAAACGGCTGTTATAAATATGTTTATGAAGACGATCTTTGGGCGCCAGAAGAAAGCTTAATCTTATTGCGTATCGCAGCACATGCGCTAGAAACACTCAAAGTACAAGGTTCTCCTAAAGAAATACGTATACCAATCGGTATGAGCGATTTAGGACAAGTTCGAGCTGCATCACGCGAAGAAGCAGAAAAGTGGCAAGACAATACACAAGAAACAAAAGAAACAAAAAAAACAAAAAAACTGATTGGAAAAGTTGAGCTTGAAAGAGGTATCTATCCTGTCTATGAAGATCTTGATAATCCAATAGATAAAAAATCATCCGATCGCTATATTCTCATGCCGTTAGATGTTGAACTCGCCTATCTTGCGCCGGCTACCGAAGACGAAAACATCGATCCAGAAGAAGAAGCAGAAAAAGCTTTTCATCAAAAGGTTTGTAGCGCACATTTAAATCAAATGATTAACTTTATCGAAGATTTAAAATTTCGTTTTACAAAAAATAAAACGCTTAAAGATCCTAATTCTCGTCTATTTCAAAACATCGAGCTGCATTCAGCTATTTTACGCAGCACAGATAAAAAAGGATACTATGAAGACATCACAAAACATGTTGCAGCAGAAGAAGGCAGCGTGCCAGAAGAAAACACCTTTCATCGGAATAATCGTGCTGTTTCTTTTTTATATCAAAGACGAGAAATAAGAGAAGCACTTCTTTTTATGCAACGCAATCGCGCAGCCCCTGGGTATGGCAGAAACTCAAATTTTATAACATTTCCTATGCGAAATCGCGATCTCTTAAATTATCTCTATCAAACATTCGGACATGAAACAATACAGATTAATTTTGATCTTTTCGGAAAAATGACTTTTGATGCGTTCAATTCACTTGAAGCAGAAGAAGCTTGTTTAGACAAAAAACTAGAAGAAAAAACTTCGCTTAAAACAAAAAAACCAAAAATAGGCGCGAAGTTACTTGCTTGGCTGGGTAATAAAAAAAGTAAGCTTAAAATCAAGCATTACGAGATTCGCCTAAAAATACTTAAAACGCTTGAAACCATTAAGAAAGAACGCATTCTTTTAAAAGAACAATGTACGATGACAAACAGCGAATTGCCGGATAGTCGTGCTTTTTCTAACTTTTTAATTGAAGCACAATCAAAAACCCAAATTAGAAATCCCTATAATCGCTTTGCGCGCCTTTCATCTAAACGCCTGCTCCATTTAGCGCATCGCGCACATGAAGCCAAATTAGATGCAGAAAAGAGCAGGGCGGCAATTCTTGCTTTTCGACCGAATTGGTTGACGCGGCTTTTTAGATGGGGCAAAAGCTATTCAGCATCCGAACAAGCCAAAGCGCTTTTAAATACGCACGAAGCTTGTGTAAAAGAGATTGAATGCTACATTCAAGCGATCGCACAAGAAATGTTTATTCGAATTAACCTCAATCTTGAAAAAGGGCTCGCGCATGATTTTTTTAAATCCCCATTTAATGAAAAAACTAAAGGCGAGAAAACAACGTTTTTTGAGGAATTTTGCGGCTTTATCGAAACTTATGGGGATTTTCAAACGAAATTAAAGCTTAAAGTACGCACTAATCCGCATATCAATCTCGTAAAACTTATAGCGCGTCGAAGTACTATTGATGCTTCACGTAATGAAATGACATTTTACTTAAATCAAATTATTTCAGGATTGCGCAATAAGCCTACTCAATCAGATGCTGATATTCCGGGAAAAGCCAACCCGACTTCTCTCGCTATTCAAAGCTTTATGATTCTTAGAGATATACTTCTAGGACACGCTTTTAATACGCGCACTATCACAAAATCTCATATAGCATACCTCGAAGATTATTTTGACCCAGAGCGAGCATTTAAAGCGCGCACAAAGAACGAGCAAGTTTTAGTAAAAGAACATAAAGCAGCACGTCTTGCGCTTAAAAATGCATTAGAGAAAAATGGCTTTTCGACGACCAAGTTTTTTGCCTTTCTTGCAAAATACTTCATAAGCCAAAACCTAAGCCGAATTTTTATTCGCGCAGAAACAGCGCAAACACTCATCAAAACCGTAGAAGAGCGCAATCAAATAAAAACCTATGTCTCCCTCATGAAAACCTTTTGCTCTGATCAGCTTTATGCCGAAAGCTATTGCGAAAAATACCTAGAGTCCGCAATACGAAATAATCGAGCACTTGTTTGGCTTTTAGAAGGATATGAATCGGACGATATTACGAAAGCTTCGAGCTGGACTGAAACAGAGGTCGTTAAATTATTTAGACCGATCGCAGTTCTCCCAACAACTTTCACAGAAGCGGGCAAGCCGGAATATGCGCTCCTTTCAAGATTACAGTGTGCCAAAGACAAATTCCTCGGAACACAGATAATACCGCTTGTTTCAAGAACAATGGATTTTGAAGAGTATAAATCTGCTTTATTTGATCCAGAAGGCGAACCATCCAAATATCAAGGGCTTGAATTTGATCTTAAAACCGTTATGTCCGTCATCACCACAGAAAAAGAGAAAGGACGTTACTTGGAAATGCGTCTTTTTAAACTATTCGAAAAAAGCTTGATACTCCCTGAATCTGAAATTACGTTTATTGAACGCTTTAGATCACTTAAAGCTGTACAAACCAGTATTGATAACGCAATTAGATATCATTATTATCAAAATGTCTGGGATTTGGATCTACAAAACCTTGTGGATTCATATGGCAGCACCGAACTTCAAGAAGAAATAAGGCTGGATCAACTAGAATCGCTTTTAGGCGAAGAATCCAAAGATCCTGATCGTATTTTAGAGCTAAGTAATGTCGCTGTAGCCTATATTACTCATTTAAACTCTCAAAACATCACATCTCACAATATCGCGCCATTTAATTACGATCGATTTCAATCTATTTTAGAAACTTATTTAGATAATGATTTTGCACCAACGGCATTTTTAGAACAGATTATCTTTCAATATACGCATTTAACAGAACTTAAAGATGCCTATGTGCTAAAAGAAGCAAAAACCTGCATTAAAAGCGCTTACGCGCAAGAAAACGTTTTATTTGCATTAACCGATCAAGACAAAGACTATCGGTCGGATCGCTATACGCAAAATTTTCATTTTAAATGGTGCGATCGTTTGGCAGAAGAAAAAAACCCATTTACTTTAAAACGAGGAGAGCTTGATGCAACAACAAAAAAGAACCAAGCAACTATTCTCTCTCAATCCAAGCAGGACGAATGGGATAATTTAATCTTAAAAACGATTCAAGAAAACCCTTATAACCACAACATGTGGTTTTTAGCGCACTTTGCGTCAGAATCAGTTTTTCAAACGCTATTTATGAAATTACTCTGTGCGCTTTTAATGAATACAAGATATCTATACGATGAATCCGATAAAAAAATCAAAGAGGATAAATACTCAGAAGCGCAATCACTGCGCAAAGCCTTTTGTAAGCAAGTCGAATCTCAATCTGAATTTCTGTCTTTTTCCTATAAAACAGAAAGAGAAAATGATCGAGGTTTTGAAAAAGAAGTCGTCACACATCAAAGCGAAACAACGCCGCGACTTATTGAGCATCTGTTTTGTCAAAGCATAGGACGAGATTATATTGATCCTGAAGGGCTTGCGAAACTTCAAGCGATATTTGGAAAATATCTGGGGCAAACATTTTCGAATCTCTTGTCAAAAGGCGGGATAGGAAATATCAAACAGCTCGAAAAATTGATTGGACAGACTAATATTGCAAATCTTCAAGTTATAACGCGGAAAATATTGGATTTCGTTCAAGAAGAAAAGCTACCCGCTTTTCAGCCGCTACTTATAGCATCCTTCTTTGTGACGGACGCGTTTGTGCCGGATAATGATAAAGCGTGTGACTCAAGATTAGAATTAGATGCGCTTTTAACGGATTTAAACCGGCTTCGTGTAAGAACGCAAGCGCAAGACAAAATGGCGCTCTATCAAAAGATTTTTGAGCTATGCCTGTCAGCGCATGATTTTAATAAATGCGTGCATGAAATCATCATGCCGATTATTAACTTAATAGAAGATCACATATTGCTTTTAGACCATATCGAAAAAACGCAATTATCTATCCAATTTTTAAATCAAGTTTTTGATCGGCTTATTAAACAGGCCGCTTTATTTAGAAAAATACCTGAATTCGATGAAGAATTTAAAGCTTTAGAAACGGCTTTAAATGATCCGCTGCTTGTTCGCAGACTCGATTCTAGAAAATATGCGCATAAAACAGACGAAAAAGAGTCGTCGATCGTTCGAACTAAAAAAGCACTTTTAAATATTTCAGAACAATTTAGTGAAATGCAAGAACAAGTTCAGCTGTCTTGTGATACAAGCCATGCGGTAAATGATTGGTTAGAAGAGCTAAATACCGTTTTGGTAGAATCCGATCAAAAAAGGGAAGAAGCAGCACAATCAGATAGTTCAAACACACAGAACACACAAATGCTTTGCGAGATTTTAAAGCTTTCGAAATTAAGGCTTATCGCGCATTTATATTCAGAAGAAAAAGCGCGGATTTTAGAATGGATTGAAAGTTATAACAACGCACATTTTAAAACAGAAGGAGAGAGCCTTTTTGAAGTTTTTCGTGCAGAAGAAAAAGCGCGCCGTACAACAGCGCAATGCGTTGATCAGCTCTTGGGGAACACGCGTCTTCCTGAATACAACGCAATCTTCGCATTAAAAAAACTGCTTGAAAATCCAGATGAAGCTGAGACCAAAGCAGCGCGAGACCGTATTAAGCATTATTGCCTGTTTGAAACCATTATGAAAAAATCTTTAACAGAAAATTTAAACTTAAGTTTGCCTGTGCTTAAAGAGCTAGACGAAAGTATCTATAGCAGTCAAAAGGCTTATCGCGCACATTGGCAAGCGAAGTTTAAGGAGATTATTCAAAAAATAAAACAAGAAGGCTTTTCTAGTGTTCATCCATCACACATCGCATTAATCAATCGTTTTGCAGATGAGCCTAATAAACAATATCTCTATGTGTTAGCAAAATCAGTATTTTCATTAAATCTTAATAATATTGGAAATAGTGCGTTTTATGAAAAAATCGATGTGGATTTAATATTTTCATTTATTATTCCTTTTTTAAGCTCGTTCTCTAATTTCATGCAGAATAAACAGGATTTTTTAAATCAAATCACAAGACTATCAGCTCAAAGTCCCTATCTCGCTGCTTTCTGTAAAAGCTTAGAATCTAAATTAAATAATGATGCAGAAAATTTAGAAGTACATCAAAACAGCATCTTACAGTTTAAAAGCTTTGTTGCTATAGCAAGACAGTTAGCGCACGAAGAGGCGATTGATGGAAGCACGGTTCTAACTATTCCGAAAGATTCGGGTTATGCAAATGAGCTTCAAATGAGATTGAAGCAGCTTTCAAAAGATAAAGTAGACTGTCCAGCATGGTACAATAAAGTCAATCCCTTGATCAAACATCTAGGCACAAAAGAAGATCAAAAAACGTTAATTAGAGTACAGGAAAGATTTGGCACAATAGATATTAATCGTCAAAGTCTACTGGATTTTGTAAAACAGGTTTATGCGCAGTATACAAAGGTCAATAAAAACAACATTTCATGTACAAGTTCTAGGCGTATTAGAAATAGCTTAACTTTGCTTCGTAATCCAGAAACAACATTAAACGAATCGATTGATAGCGTTAAAGCGCTTATTGAACCAAGCTATGGCAGTTTTACATTATTTAAAAGCTGGACTAAGAGTTTTGTCGGATGTTTTCAAAATGAAGTAAAAACAGATAAAAATAAAGACTTCAAAAAACGGTTTTTTTGGACGCCAACGTCGGAGCGGAGCGTTTGCGCTCCGGAAAACCTGAGTGCCGGCGCGTTTAAGATTTTATGCCTTAAGCAACTTGATATATGGGGCGGGGATAATTCTCCTGAGGATATGACGCAAAATGCGTTCAGGCGCGCATCTGGTTGGGGGGGGGGGGCTCCTAAATGTTGGTAGGTATCTTCTCCATATTCGGGTAAATTAGATTTGCATTGTATTTGCTTAATCTTCCTAATAGCATGGATAATAAAAGTCCGTGTGAAGCGTAGCGTAACACGGGAAAATATTAGATCTCCTGTATTGCGTTAATAATGAAGCTATAAATAATTCTGTGTAAATGGACATAGTCAGATCTCCTTTAAGATTGGTTAGTTTGCCTGACCTGACTATGTCCATTTACACAGATAAGCCGCCAAAACACAACATCATGTGTTGGCGCTCTGCCTTGGGGTTTGGTGGAGGGCGCGTTTAGTAGTCGGTTTGACTATAGCGCCACCTTGCTTATATATCTCTGAAAATTTTTGCTGTGTCTTTAAAGTTTATTATTTTAAAGTCATGGATCGTTTGAGATTGCTTTCCTGCATAAATGAGATAGCCGTTTTTACATTTTTTAGGCGCTAATTTGTGTAAGAATTCTAGACCTTTTAAAAATCTGCTGTTGAAGGTTTCTGATGCTTTGATTTCGATTGGGATAAGTTGGTTGCCTTGTTTGTGAATCACATCAATTTCATTTCCGTGATGATCTCGATAATAATAGAGGTGCGGATCGAGGCCTTTGTTAAATCGCGCTTTTAATAATTCCAATATCACTAAATTTTCTACAAGATTACCTTTTAGCGGATCGCGATCGATTTGTGATGTGTTTTCAATATCAAGCAAGTAAGTTGCTAAGCCGATTTCTGTAAAATATAGTTTAGGTGATTTAATGATGCGTTTACCGAGGTTTTCATAGTAAGGTTGTAGTTGAAAAATAATGAAAGAAGCTTCTAATATGGATAGCCAGTTTTTTGCTGTATGATTTGATATGCCGATATCATTACATAAGCTATTAAGATTTAGAACTTGTCCGATTCTGCCAGCGCAAAGTTTTATGAAGCGATGAAATGCATTGAGGTCTTTAATGTTTATTAATTGTCGAATATCGCGTTCAATATAAGTTTGCATATAATTTCGATAAGCTTTTGTTGGATCAAGTTTATCTTTGTGAATAGCGGGCAAAAAGCCTTTGAGCAAATATTCATTTAATGGGAAATCTAATTTTCCCGATCTGAGTTCTGTAATGCTAAGCGGCATTAAGCGAAGTAAAGCCGTTCGTCCAGCCAGTGATTGTGAAATAGCTTGGTGTAGTTCGAGTTGATGACTGCCTGTTAAAATGTACATGCCCTTTTTCTTTTTTTGGTCAACAATTGCCTGAATATAAGATAGCAGTTTAGGTATTCGCTGAATTTCATCCAAAATAGCGCCGTTGGGGTATTTGTTTAAAAATCATCTAGGATCAGTACTTGCAAATTCTCTTGTGTCTGGTTCTTCGAGATTAACATAATCTTTTTTAGGAAAGGTGGATTTTGCAAGCGTTGTTTTGCCAGCCTGCCGTTGTCCAACGATGGTTACAACCGGATAATCTTTTGCAAGCCCGAGTAATTCTTTTTTAATTTCTCTTTTAAACATATAAGCTATCCTTTTGGTTTTTTAAGTTTGTACAATTTGGAAGTTGTACTTCAAAATTGTACGAAGATTATAATTTATATATTTTGGAATTTCAAGTTCCAAATTGTACAAATTAGGAATTGTTATATGCTTGAAGCAATAAGTGCCATAAGGACTAGTTTTGTATATTCTCCATATTGTGGGGGCACGGTACGCCGTGCAGCTACGATTTTACCCTAAATTATTGAGAAAATACTTTTTATATATAAATAGCGCGATAGTTACCCCGCGCAATTTGATAACTCGTGCAAACAAGTGACAGACTAAAGTATAAAATCTAAATAATTGGTTTGGTTGATGGTTTCGAACGTTGCGTTGGGGTAGGTGGCAAGCCACTCTTTGGGCGCTTTTGCGGCTGACGTTCCCCATTTAAATTCAAATCCATAAAGGCGTCCTTCTCGTTCTTCGATGAAATCTATTTCTTTTTGATCCCATGTGCGCCAGAAATAGTTATTTGCGAAGATGTCCGTGTAATTTTGCTTTTTAATTCTTTCCATGATTAAGAAATTTTTCCAGAGCTTACCGATATTATCGCGCAAATCCAGCGTATTAAAATTTGCAATGATGGCATTACGAATACCATTATCGTAAAAGTAATATTTGCTTTTTTTGGTGATTTCTTTTCGTAAATTTCGGCTAAAGCCGCGCAAGTTATAAATTACAAAGCTTTTTTCTAATAAATCAATATAGCGGTGTACGGTTTTTGCATCTATGCCCAATTTTTGTCCTAATTCTGACAGAGAGACTTCACTTCCAATTTGAAATGCGAGAAGACGTAGTAAATCAATTAAATTTTTTGAATTTTTTATTTTGTCTAACTCTAAAATATCTTTTAGAAGATAGGATTGAGATATTTCAGTAATTAGTTCTCTTTTTTCGTGCGTTGAATTAGCTGTTATGATCTCAGGGTAAGTGCCGTAGATGAGAAATTTTTCTAACATTTCATTTAATTCATAACGATTATAGAGATCGTTGAGTTCTAAATGCGCAATAGGATATAAAGTGAGTGTTTTTTTTCGTTCTGTAAGAGGCTCTCCGACCTGTCCCGCCAATTCAAAAGAAGAGGAGCCTGTTATAATAATTTTTATATCTGGAATTTGATCCACTAGGATTTTTAGTGTTTGCTCAATATTTTTAATCCCTTTGGGTTTAATTCCCCGCAGCTTGCTGCGTTCAGAAGAGGACTCTTCTCTTCTAATAAGGTTGTACAATTTGGAAGTTGTATTTCCAAAAGGAGCCTATAAAAAATTTTCAAAAAATGCTTTGCATTTTTATTTGTGTTGTGTTACTTTTTTATTTCATTTGCGATTCGTTCGAATCCGATTATTTTTGTCACTTCATTTTTTCCTATTTATAGCCGTTCTTTTGAGTTATTTTTGAATGTCGTGATATTTTCCATTTTAATTTCCCTTTTATATTGTTCTTTTTTCTGTATCTTTTCCATATTGTATGGACACGGCGCGCCATGTCCGTATTGAAATCAGGACAAACATTCTAATATAATGCACGGCACGCCGTGCTGCTACAATTTCACCCTAAATTATGGAGAAGATACTTTTTTCCTTTCTCGTTTGATGCTTTTTGAATCTAGGATTTTTTTTGTTGTTTGCAGGTGGTGTATTGTTTTGTCTAGTTTCACTGAGCCATGTTGAGGATATATTATGTTTGAGTACATTACAGATCCAATTTTTAGTGTTTTTTTACGGAAAAGTTTTAAAAAGCGCGCTAAAAATAATATTTTTTTTATATGGGATTTCGGTCGATTTGAAAAGTCAAAGCGACAAGGTGTGTGTTTTGCCCATGCTTTATTATACCAATTGGATATGACGTTGAGGTTTTGCGAACAGGTTTTGCATGATGAGAAAGATGAAAAAAAAGCACGTGAATTTATTTTGCAGCGCGCGCAGCGTATTATGTTAGCGGATAAATTAAAAGCATCAGCTGTGGAAAGAGAAAGAGCTGCTAAAATTTATGAATTGAATTTTGTTTGCTTTATGTTAAATCGAGAGCAGGAAAATATTTCGCGAATGAGTCGATTGGCTCGATTTTTTAGCCGAAAAGGTACTACATATAAAAACAAACTAAAAAAAATGTTGCTGGCAACACATGACGAATATGAAAAATTAGGACTCAATCAGCAAGTGCCACTTTTTATGGCTTATGCGGCAAAGCTGGAAGTTATTCTGCGGCGTCGTTCTTGGTGGGGACGTTTGATAGGTTGGAAACATAAGTATTATAAGTTGGTTACCAATCAATTAAAGGCTTGTAAATACGTATTACAAGGCAATAACGGTGCTATCAGAGTATTTAAGCAGTCTTTGGCTGATGGCGCTAAAAGCGATACGTTTTTTTGTGGTGTCCAACAATCTTTAAAAGTTGATTTAAAAACTAATATTGGTTTGTTGCAGAATGCGTTTGGTATTGATTCAGCGGGATTTAAGCTAAACGTAAATAAAGCTTCTCAAATGCAAGCTTTGCAGAAATTATTATCGATATGTGAATTTATGGTGAATCATGACGGCGCGTGCAACTTATATGATTTGATGGAAAAAAGGAAAAAAGAATGTGCGGTGTATGTGATTCAGGCAGTGAGTCGAGTTCAGCAGGAGTTATTTCAAAAAATGTATCGACAATCCCCAGTATCAGTAATTGAACAGTATCAATTTAGGTTGTGTTCTTATTTAAGTGCATTATTCATCGATCAAAATATTATCGTGCCTTGGTCAGATGGAAATATTTTTACGTCGATTAGATTGTGTAGACAGCAAACGATTTTGATTTTATTAAATGCATTACAATCTAATTCGCAAGATTCGATGAGCATATTAGTGCGTAAGCCTGAAAATAAATTTTTTAAAAAAGTGTTAAATTTAGATGTTTTTTTTAAATATCGAAGCCCATGGTTGCCGTGCTTGGTTAAAGATGAAATTTCCTGCATTTTTGAATTTATTCGCAGGCAAAACATTGAGAATTTAATGCATAATACATTTGTGGTGCAGGTTGTGCGTTGGATGTATGCATTAATATGTGATGAAAACAGTTCAAAACAGTGCAGGCATTGCGTTAAAAATTTTGTATTCGAATTGGAAAATAGAATTTTTGATACGATTATAGATTATATTAATAATTATTCGATTCGAGCACATAACAAAGTGACTGCTTTATTTCATTCTAAGTTAATGCAGGAAGCAGGCATGTATTATGTTATCAGATCAAAAATAGGAAGCGATAAAATTATTGATACCTTATATGCGCAAGCGCAATCTATATTGTCACAGAATAGTTTGGCTGAACAGTTTAGTATTGTTACTAAAAGATTAAATGGGGTATTAAATCTTGTTTGGTTTGCATCAAAAGATGTGCGAGAAAAGCTTCGGAAAAGGATACAGTTGGCTTTAAAAAATAAAATGCGTTGTTATCTGTCTGAATGGTTTGAGCGAGCAGGCCTTAATGAGGAAGATTTTTTCTGGATGAAAACCTTTTATCATCAGTCTTTTCAAATAGGCGTTGCAACTTTTCAAATAAAAGATTTTATGCCTGAAAACTATCAGCCTGTTGCGCCATGTATTTTTAATTCAAATTGGCTTAGGACAGTTATTCAAGCATTAAAATATAAAAAATTGGATCAATTAAAGGAAGTGTTGCGGCAATGTGCTTGCATTGAAATTTTTCAAGCCGATGAAAAAGTTTCTGAGTTTTTTCGGCACAAAGTTCAAATAAATTTTGAAAAAATAAAATCAGCGGTATGTTTTAACGTTAAGCAATTTTATGAAAAGGATAGAAAAAGCTATTATGAAATAGCAAGTTTATTATTAGGCGAAGCTTTTATTGGCTGTCGTCCTGAATTTTTATTGCAGGTGATGTGCCAATTAA
>CBDVDN010000004.1:0-19666 GCA_965372775.1 uncultured Gammaproteobacteria bacterium | reverse complement strand
ATTGATGTAAAATTAACCAAATTCTTCACTTACCCTGCAATATGGAGAAGATACCGTTCTTGTTTGATCTGTTCTCGTAGAATATGCTCGATTTCTCTTGTAACGTTTCGTGCTTGCATCAAAAGGTGTGTGCATACGTTATAATCGATTTTTCCGTTCAAAAAGAGCGAATAATTTAGTGATAAACTTTTTATGTTCTGCAAAAATGAATAGATGTTCTGCTAAATTGAGCCATATAGGTTTTTCTTCTGAACTTTTGTGCTTCGGTATCATTTTTTTGCTCTCTTTAGCAAAAGGGTTTCAAACGTATGTTGTTATACCTTAAAATTTTGGAAAATCACAGTTATTTCATGCGCGTTCCTTATCCTAAATCTGCTAATTCTCTTAGCCCGACAGAGAACATGATTGGTTCGATTTCAGATGCGGTTTTGATGTTGGAAATAACGGATTGCCAGCGTTTGATTGATTCGGTATTTTGTTTGATCCAGTAGTCTATACGATATTGTGCAGATTTGTGCTTGGGTTGAGATTTTAGTGCAGCAACAGTTAAAATACGCTGCTGTTTGTCTAAATCATCTCGAAATGTGATACGTGCAAGCGCATCCCATTTTGTTTCTATTTGATAGTTAATGAGATATCTTCTAAACCAATTTAAATCCAGCATGGCGCCTAGCCGAAAATATGCTGTTGCAACTGAATGAATAGAAAAACCGGAGTCTAAAGTGGCTTGCACAATGTCTAAAGAAGATAGTAAAACAAAGCAGTATGCGACTTGTTCAGCAATGTCTTGAGGAACACCATTTTTAATGAAATCGTTAATGTCCGACAGCATGTTTGTTACATCTGTCGGCGGGAGAATGTGCGGCAAGTGTTTGTTGAGATTGAAAATCATTTTTTTAAATTGCGAAATGGCTTTTTCAATATCTAAATCTTCGGAACGATTGCGCAGTAGCCAGCGTGTGCCGCGGCGCGTTAGACGGCCGATACGTTTTAACATATGCATTTGCACGTCGGTTGGAATTTGTAAATCCAAAGTTTCAATGTTTTTCCAGAGTTGATTTTTTGCAAAAATTTGTCTGGCAATAGCATAGGCTTTTACAATACTTGCAGTAGAAGCAGATGTTTCTTCTTTTAGACGGTAGAGGAAGGCAATGCCCATTTCATTGATTAGAGTGTTGCTGACTTGTGTTGCAATGATTTCACGCCGCAAACTGTGTGATTGCATTTGCGTATAGTATTTTTTACGCAGTGTATTTGGGAATTCTGCTAATAAAATTTTCCCTAAATAAGAATCTTCTGGAATATCTGAATTTAAAATATCTTTTTTTAGAAGGATTTTGTTATAAGCAAGCAGTACAGCGATCTCTGGCTTTGTTAAACCTTGATTTAAAGATTTTCGAATGTTGAGTTTTTCTTCATCCGGAAGGTATTCAAGTTCACGATTAATTTTTCCTTGTTGTTCTAAGTCTCGAATAACGCGGCTGTGTAGACCTAAATTTTTTGAAGAATGTGCAGCAATTAAGTCAATAGCTTGTGTTTGATTGTAGTTGTTTTTTAGAACTAATTGTGCGATTTGACCAGTCATTTTTGCTAGTAGTCTGTTGCGCTGTTTCTTTGTTAATTCTCCTTTTGCGATCGCATTGCTTAATAGGATTTTTATGTTTACTTCATGATCTGAACAATCCACGCCTGCTGAATTATCGATAAAGTCTGTGTAAACATAGCCGCCGTTTAGTGCGAATTCTATTCGAGCAAGCTGTGTAAAGCCGAGGTTGCCTCCTTCTGCAATAACTTTGCAGCGTAATTCGTTTGCGTTAATACGAAGCGCATCATTTGTGCGGTCACCAGCATCCGAGTGTGTTTCGTATGAGGCTTTTACAAATGTGCCGATGCCACCGTTCCATAATAAATCAGCTCGTGCTGTTAAAATAGCGCGGATTAAAGCGTTCGGTGTGATATGGTTCGATGAAAGGTTTAATAATTCTTTGATTTCTGAGGAGAGTTTTATGTATTTTGCAGAACGCGCAAAAACACCACCGCCTTTTGATATTTTTTTTGCATCATAATCCATCCAAGAGGAACGAGGCAAATTAAATAATCGTTTTCGTTCTTCGAAACTAGTTTTTGAATCTGGATTTGGATTGATGAAAATATGAAGATGATTGAATGCAGCAATGAGTTTGATATGAGAAGATAGCAGCATGCCGTTTCCAAATACATCGCCAGCCATGTCGCCAATTCCTACAACAGTGAAATCAGTCGCTTGTGTGTCGATATTGAGATGTCGGAAGTGACGTTTGACCGACTCCCAAGCGCCTCGGGCTGTAATGCCCATTTTTTTGTGATCATATCCAGCGCTGCCGCCAGAAGCAAAAGCATCTTCGAGCCAAAATCCATATTCTCGAGAGATTTCATTTGCAATGTCGGAGAATGTAGCGGTGCCTTTGTCAGCAGCAACAACTAAATAAGGATCGTTTTTGTCATAGCAGACAACATTTTTTGGTTTAATGATTTCTTGGTTCTTTAAGTTGTCTGTGATATCTAATAAGCCTTTTATAAAGCCGCGATAACAGTTAATACCTTCTTCTAATATTTGATCCCGAGTGCCGTCTTTTAGTAAGCGTTTTGGTACAAACCCGCCCTTTGCGCCGAGCGGAATGATGACAGCATTTTTAACTTGTTGTGCTTTCATGAGTCCTAGGATTTCGGTTCTAAAATCTTCTTTTCGGTCTGACCACCTTAGTCCGCCTCGTGCTACTTCTGCGCCGCGCAGATGAATGCCTTCAAAACGCGGAGAATAAACAAAAATTTCATGCATTGGACAGGGTAAAGGTAAGTCTGGAATTTTGCTTGGGTTAAACTTAAAAGAAATGTAATTTTTATGGTTATTGTTTTGAAAGTAATTCGTTCGAGTCGTTGCTAAAATAACATCTAAATAATGTCTTAAAATTCGATCTTGATCAAGACTGTCAACATTTTCTTCAAGCGCGGTTAAAATTTTATTTTCTAGTTTTTTTGTTTTTTCAGAAGAGCGGTCAGTATGCGGATTAAATCGCGCATCAAATAAATTTGCCAGATCTTTTGCAATAGTTGCATGTTCAGTTAAGGTTTCTTCAATATAGGTTTGACTGAAAGTAAAGTTTATTTGGCAAAAATATTTAGCATAAGCGCGTAACATTGCTGTTTCATGCCAATTTAGTTCCGCAGCTAATACTAGACGATTAAATTTATCATTTTCAATGTTTTCATACCAGACGTTTACAAAAGCATTTTGAAAAATATCTTTAACATTATCGAAGTTTATTTTTTTATTTTCATCTGTCAATGTCATTTCGAAATCATTAATCCAAACAATTGTATTGTCTTTTAGTGTGATTTTGTGAGGCGATTCATCTATTACACGTAATCCCATGTTTTCTAACATAGGTAAAACATCCGAGAGTGGTGTATTATGGTCACGGCAAAATAATTTTAAATGTAAAAGATTTTGATTGTTCTTTGTTATAGGCTGATAAAAGTTTAAGTCGAATCGTTTTTGGGAAGTTAAATTTTCGATATATTGAATATCAGAAATTGTAGCTTTAGAATCAAATTGTTCTCGATAACTTGCTGGAAAAGCACGGTGATAATCATTTGCATAGATGATGCCAGTAGCTTCGCCATATTTTTCGATTAAATTTTCACGTAATGCATCATGCCATGTGCGGCTTGCGTCAATTATTTTTTCTTCTATTTCATCAATATCATAATCATGAGGTTCGTCTGGATTGATGCGGACAGCGAAATGAATTTGTGCTAAAGGAGATTTTGAAAACGTTGTAACAAATGTAATGGATTCTCCATGCAGAGAGTCTGTTAAAATTCTCCATATTTTTTGACGAAGTCCGGTATTGAAATGATCACGCGGAATAAAGACTAAACAAGAAAAGAATCGATTATGAGCGTCTTTGCGGATAAATAAACGAACCTTTTGACGTTCTTGTAAGTGTAGAATTCCCATAGAAAGTTCTAGGAGCTCTTCAGTAGACGCTTGAAATAAATCATCGCGCGGCAGGGCATGTAAAATGTTTAGCAACGTTTTGCCGGCGTGAGAAATAGGTACTAATTCGGATTTTTTTAATACTTGATTAACTTTATGTCGTATTAAGGGAATAGAGCAGGGATTGCTGTTATACGCTTTCATAGAGTAAAGACCAATAAAGCGTCTTTCTCCAATCGGTTCGCCTTTTTTATCAAAGCGCATAATGCCGACGAGGTCGGTATAAGCATCTCTGTGTAAACTTGCAGGCATGTTTGTTTTAGCAAAGGTTAATAATGGAGAGGTTTTAGATAAGTTTTTACCATCTAATTGTATATCTGAAAAATAGTGTGGTGATTTGCGTTTGTTGCGGAGTACGCCTAATCCGGAAGATGAGACGCGTTGTAAATTATTAACACCTTTTAGTTTAGTAAAACGAAAATCTGTACAACCGAAGAATATAAAATGATCGTCTAAAAGCCATTGAAGGAAGTCTTTCGATTCATGAATTTCATCAGTACTCGCAGATGCGCTTTTATCAAGATTCTTTATGCTTTCTTGAAGGTAGTTTTTCATGTTGTGCCAATCCTTAACGGCAAGCGTTGTGTCTGATAAGGCTTGCTGCAAGGTTTTCTTTAAAGTTTCTATTTTTTTTGAATCAGTTTGGCGATCAATTTCTACATAGATGGGGGCTTCTGTTGTGAAATTTTCTGTGGTGGACGAAGGTGGTAGGATATTGGTAATTTGGTGATCAGCATTACGTGATACCTTCATGCCACCAGTATAAATCATCAGATGAACGAAAATACCCAGTCGATTAACGGTCATACGGACGGAGTCGACAAGGAAGGGCATATCGTCGTGTGAGATTTCGATGATCGTGTGGGTGGATTGCCAGCTATGTTTTTCAAATTCTGGATTATAAATTCGGATTTTGCATTCTTCCGGTACTCTTTGATAGATGATATCCCACATTGATAGCAGAGAACCAAATAAATCTTCGATGCTGCGGTATTTTAGATCGTCATAAGAGACCATTGTGTAATATCGATTTGCAAAATCGGCTAGCAGTTTGGCTTTTTTCAGCGGTAGTTTTTCATTGATGTAAGCAACAAGCTTATTTAGCAGTTTTTGAGAATTTTTCTTATCTTGATCGGGCATTGGGTATCTCCGATAAATATGTTTGGGTGTTGGTGTTAATGAATGGTGGGTATTATATTCTTGTTTTGGGCTAATGCGAAGAGGGAATTTTATTATTTTCCTACAACTCGATTGCGCAAGTAAATTGGCTGAACGGTTTCAGCAGTTACCCATTCTTGTTTTTCGTATTTTATGCGTGCAAGGGGTAAGAGGTCTTTTGCGTGCGGATAGTAATCCGAATAAGCATTCGACATGCGATTGCCGATCGCCTTATGCAGCGTATCAGCATATTGTTTAAATCCATTGCCGATGCCGATCCAAGCATCAAAATCGGGAACAGTGATTTCCGAAGGATTGGAGAGACTGTCCGGTCGGATAGCAGAAACAATTCCGGATTCATCCGATGTATAACAGCCCCAGTAGATTTGATGCATACGCGCATCAATGGCTGGCAAAATATGAGACGCAGAAAACTGTCTGACAGCGCCTTGTGCGAGTATGGCAAGTGTCGAGATCGGAATAACCGGCAAATCTGCGCCGTATGCTAATCCTTGAATAATGGCGGTAGCAATCCGTACACCTGTAAAACTGCCGGGTCCAGCCGTAAAAGTTAAGGCATTTAATTGAGAGAGTGATGATTGCGTTTCAGCAAGCAATCCATCAATCATTTTTAGAATTAATTTTGTATGTTGTTGCGGCGCAAGTTCGTATCGATCAATAATTTCATCGTTCATTAATAATGCCGCTGAACAAGCTTCTGTTGCTGTGTCAATTGCTAAGATTTTCATAGTTTTTGAATTATATGTATAGTGGGTGGGTTTTACTAGGGTTTTCCTCTGTGAATGACTTAAATTTTTGAAAATTTGAGTAGGTTGGGTTAAGCGCAGCGCAACCCAACAAATAGAATAGTTACGAAAAATTTACAATTTATGCATAGGAGGACTTGATCCATGAGACAGGTACCGATTAGAAAAGAGAAAAATTTATTATATCCCATTTTCTGGGTTTCGTTGTTCGATCAAATTTGTATTACGATCACCTTTCCATTATTAACATTTATTTGTTTTGATTTAAATTCCCGCTTGTTTCCAATAATGACTTCTCATGCAGAAAGAAGTTTATGGTATGGCGTTTTTTGTGGAATTCCACATTTTGTTGCAATCATTACAGCGCCGATATTAGCGATTTTATCTGATAAGTTAGGTCGTAAGAAAATAATGACAATCGGTGCATGTGGTGCGTTTGCATTTTCTTTGTTTATGGTACTCGGTATTATTGAAGGATCGGTTTTTTTGGTTCTTTTCGGGAGTGTAATTTGTGGTTTATGCGTTCGGACTGAACCGATTGCATTAGCTGCTGTAGCAGATTGCAGCAGACAGGAAAGTAAAATAATCAATATGGGTTTGCTTCAAGTTTTCATTTCAATTGGTGCATTTATCGGACCAATATTATGTGGTTATTTTGCAAAACGTTTTTTCTTTCGGCAATTAGATTTTGCAGTGCCGTGCATTATTGGGTTGTTTTTTGGTTTTATGACAATTGTTTTAACCAGAGTTTACTTTAAAGAGACGCATAGTGTTTCTAAAGATTGGATTCCGCGGTCAAGCCACGGAATGACGAGTGGTGGGCCAAGCCGCGGAATGACGGAGGGTTTTTGCCGTTATTTCAAGTCTTCAGCGATAGGGAGAATTTCGGTTGTTTTAATATTAAGTCAATTTGGATGGCGGCTTTATTATCAATATATTTCACCAATTTTAAAAACACAACTTCATTTTTCCGATTTATACATAGGCGTATTTATGGGGTGTATTGCTTTTTGGTTGATTTTGGGAAGTAGTTTAGTGGTGAGGTTATTTAATAAATATACGACTGTTAAGAAAACACTATTTTTTTCTATCAGTTTAATGTTGTTTGGGTTAATTTGTGTATTGTTGTCTCGGTTTGTTAATAATCATTTAACGCTCGACTTGTTGATATGGTTATCGGCTGTTGGAATGGCGATAGGTGATGTGATAGTTTATTGTGTAATTTGCACCTTATATTCCAGTCATGTTTCAAAAAACGAGCAAGGCAATATTATGGGCGTGAATTTTATTTTAGTTTCTGTTGTATGGACGCTTTCTGGGTTTTTAGGCGGAATATTAGAGGTGGTTTCAGATTATTTGCCGATTATTGTCGGATTTGTTTTTGTTTTTGCTTTGTTGGTTTTTGTTTCAAAGGGTTTTGATAACAAAAATTCAAGCTTGTCATTTGAACAGTGATGGGTATAGACTGTATTCGTTCTGAAATCCAGTTTTTCCATAAGGAGTATATGTTATGAACGAGATTGATGAAAAACGTTATGAAGCGTTAAGTCCGTTTGAGCTTAAGAATAAACTCATGCAAATGGCTTCAGCACATCATGAAAGGATGATGCTGAATGCAGGTCGAGGAAATCCTAATTGGATTGCTTTAACGCCGCGGCACGGATTTTCCCAATTAGGTCTTTTTGCGCTTACTGAAGCGCAGAGGATTTTGATTCGACCGGAATTTGGGAGCATTCCTAACGGAGAAGGGATCGTTAAACGGTTTGAAGAATTTTTGGCAAAAAATTTAGATGTGCCTGGTATTCATTTTTTGCGGGATGCTTTTGCTTATGTGTGTGACGAACTTAAAATACCATCAGATGAATTCGTTCGTGAGTTGGTTGATGGAATTTTAGGCGATCATTATCCTGAACCTGATCGAATGCTGCGCTGCAGTGAAAAAATCGTTTATCAATATATAGAGCAAGAGATATGCGGAAACGCATTTTTAGGAAAGATTGATTTGTTTGCAACAGAAGGTGGGACGGCTGCAATGGATTATATCTTTACGAGTCTTATGGAGAATAAATTGCTTCATAAAGGCGATAAAATTGCACTCGGCACGCCGATTTTTACACCTTATCTTGAAATTCCGCGTTTAAACGATTATGAGTTTGTCGAGCTTGAAATTATGCAAGATGAGGATTTGAATTGGCAATATCCGGATGCCGAGATCGAAAAACTTGCGGATCCAGATGTCAAAGCATTTTTCCTTGTTAATCCGTCTAATCCTACTTCTGTCAGCATGCATCAGCAGACACTTGATAAAATCGGAAAATTGGTTAAAACGCGAAGAAAAGATTTGATTATTTTAACAGATGATGTTTGCGGAACATTTGTTAATGAGTTTAAGTCTGTTATGGCAGTCGCGCCGAAGAATACCATACTGGTTTATTCATTTTCTAAATATTTTGGAGCAACTGGCTGCCGCTTAGGCGTTATTGGAATTTATGAGGATAATATTTTTGATAAAAAGATAGCGGATTTACCGAAGAACACTAAACAACAGTTATATGATCGTTATAAAACAACAATACTTGATCCGAATAAAATGAAATTTATTGATCGAATGGTAGCGGACAGTCGGTCTGTTGCGCTTCATCATACTGCTGGTCTTTCGACACCGCAGCAAATTTTAATGACATTGTTCGCGCTTTTCTGTCTTATTGATAAAGAAGGAAAATATAAAAAAACAGCGCAGGAGATTGTGATTAAAAGGCTTAAAACATTGTATTCAGCGCTTGATATGCCGCATTCGGAAAACCCACATGATACGCATTATTATACGACTATTGATATTCCTAGATTAGCGAAGATGAGATATGGACAGGAATTTGCCGATTATCTTGTTGAGCATCATGAGCCGATTGATTTTGTTGTTAGATTAGCTGAAGAAAAATCTATTATTTTGATGGATGGCGGTGGATTTGATGCGCCGAATATGTCAGTGCGTGTATCGCTCGCTAATTTACCGGACAGCGCTTATTGTGTTATTGGGCATGGTATTAGTGACCTTTTAGAGAAATATTATCAGGCGTGGAAGAAAAAGGCATAAAGGATTTTGGCTATGTTTCCCAGCTTTTAATTATATATTATATTTTGATATTGCTCTTAAGCCTTCCTGTTCTGCTTCTTTGGCAAGCTCATCATGGATTTTTTTATGTTCATCTTGAAATTTTTCTTCTAATGACTTCTTATTTGTTTGCTCAGATCTTTCGGTTGTTTGTTTATATTTTTCGATTTTCTCTCCTAACTCCAATAACTTTATGATTTTTTCAAAAAAAGATTGGCGGATTTTTAGTATTTCAATGATATTTTTTTTTAAAATTTCCGCGGATGGAATTGATGGTATTTCGTGATCAAGGAGTTTACTAACATTAATTGAGAGAATAATGTTTGAAACCTTTAATGCCCCTTCAAAAGTTATGCCAGTAAAAGCAGCCCATGGATCACTGCCATACATAACAACGCGATTTTTTCTGTTTGGGAGATCTAAGAATTTTGAAAAAAGTTTTTTTGACAATACACCGAAAATTTTTTCATTTTGACGCGCGGTTCCTTTTGTTAAATCTATTTCAGGATCAATTTTCACGAGCGTAGTTTTATCCGAGGTTGTTTTTTTTAAAAGATTGCCGCCCTGTTCACCAAAGGCAGCAGTATCATAAAACCATAGGAATATGGGCAAAAAGTTGCGAAATTGATTTTCGGCTGGTGATTGGCCTAAATATTTTGTTGGGAAGAAACCATCCTGAAATTTTGTGGCTAAGAAATATTCATTTTCTTCATCATTGCTAGGTTTTTTTTGCATGATGAGAATTTCTTGCGGTATTGGCACGCCTAATTTTTTTAAAATTTGGTAGGCCGCGAATTCTTTAATGATTTCATCGACATCAGCGCGTTTAACAGCAAAGAATCGATTTTCTTTTTGCATTATAGTTACAGTATGTCGTCCGCCATTTAATTTTCCTTTAGCAGGGGAAAATTCTGAATAGTTAAAAACGCTAGTAGGGCGTTTGTCGAAAAAAAGACTGTCAGTTTTTAACATTGGCGATCCCCAAATTTTATTGCAAATGGCGACATTCTAACATCCTTTTTAAGGAGAACCTAGTAGGCGACAAAATAATTGGCGACAAAATAATAAATATACTATAATAACCGCGGGGAAATATTTATAAAACTATAAAAATAAGGTGTTAATATGAAAATGAAAAAAAGTGCGTTTGTTTTTTGTTCTGTGTTTTTGATCATTGGCGTGAAAAATGCACTAGCAAATGTTCCAGCATCAAAAAGCGGTGAAATTAAAGTTACAGTTTACAATAATAACTTTAAAGCTCCTTTAAACTTTACTGCACCTCAAGGAACAGAATCATTTGATAATTTTCATTCTTTTACATTAAGGGCAGGAGAGTCCCAAACGTTTTCTGTAATTAAAAATAAAACGGGATTTGTTGAAGGTTGTGCAACCTCGAAATATACGCTGACAGAGTCAAACATGTTTTTTGACATTGTAAATGATTCAGGGCGAGGTCTTATTCATGGTTTCGAGGTTGGAACTAAAATAGCCTACAGTTGGACCCCTGCGATGAATGCAATATATGTTTGCACCGCAGAGTATTATTCGCAACACGGGAATTGTGAATAATAAATGAATTTTTACATAGTTCCCAAGTGTTACAAATTCTTGGGGACTTTCTTTTTTTTAACACCGATTTTCATGGTTTATAACGTACCTTAATTTTATGATCATAAATCCATTTTTTGCAACAGTGCCCAATGTACAGCATAAGCCGTAACACCGTTTGAAATGTTATTGGGCGCATCATGCCAGATCGTTTGTTTAAACCCTTCTTTCAATAAGTGATTTATAATGTATTTGTATTGAAATGTTCCACTGCAAGAGCGATATGTTAAATGTGAAGAAATGTTTGGGTTACAGGTTTTTTTCGTTGTTAAGTTTCCTTTTGGAATGTGCGTTGTGCTTGGAATGATCTGAAATAATCCTTTGTTTTTATTTGGAATATTTGCTAAAGCTCTGCCGTAAGCTGGAAAACCAATCGTTATTTTTCGTGCAGGAACGCCTGTTTTTTCTAATGCTAATACAGCGCGATTTATACTAAATTTTGCATCATAATCAGCGGGCGCATCAGTCGGCATGTATAAATTTGTTAAAAAACCAGTTCTGCTAATGTTTGGATCATAGTCAAATGCACCGTGAAAGTCATAGGTCATTAAATTAATTTTATCTACGAGTTTTGCGATTTTTTTAAGAACGTTTGTTTTTGGATTGAACCCATGGATATTATTATCTTTAGTGCCTAAGATGTATTTTGGATTGGACATAATCGTAACGGTGATTAATTTTTTATTTCCTAATTTGTGGCGTAATGCTTTAATGAGTTTTAAGTAGTTATCGGAGTTTTGGCGAGTCATGTTTGGATTTTCATAATCTAAATCGATGCCGTCTAGGTTGTAATGATTGATTATTTTACTTGCTGACGTTGCGAAGTTATTAATATATGGAGGCGATGCAAATGTTTGTTCGAAAAACTTTACGCCGCCTGCGCCGCCAATCGAAATAACTTTTTTTAATTTACCTAATGGATTATTTTTATTGTGACGATGAAGTTTTGCGAAGGTTTCAAAATTCCCCATTTTTGCCGTTTCGTTTAAAGATTTATTTTTTATTGTTGCGCCGTGCCAACAAATCGGATTTTTATTTTTGCAGAAAGAATCTTGACTTGGCGGCAGCAAGTCGACGGCTGGTCTTGTAAAAAATAGTGTGCCGATTTGATCTGGATGAGGGTTTTTTAGGATTTTACCGCCATAGTGATAGGTTTTCATTTGCGCGCCTATAAAAGCATAGGCAAGTATATTTATGTCGGTTAATTTGTCTGTAAAATCTTTATTGGTAACGCTTGTGTTTTGAGCGTCAAGACTGTTTGGTATGGCATAGGGCGGATTGTTGTGTGTACTCCAGTTTGTCCAATAAGTCATGATTGTGGGTGTAAAAGATATGTTGGGTTTGTAAGCTTTTACAGCAGTTGTCAATAAAGAGTTTTTGTCGTTATAAGCTAAGTCGTTTTTTAGTTCCCACATAATCAATCCGCCAAGCTTTTTTTGTTTAGCGTATTTTACAATGGCGCTAACATTTTCAGGCGCGTAATAGGATATGAATACATTTTTATATGCGGAGGAAGATTGTGCGGCATAGGTAGCGTCGATGAGGGTGAATAAACTCGTTATGAGCAAGAAGAATGTTATAAATGTCCGTTTAATGGCTTGCATAGTGAAGAGAAGTGTGACAGGTTTTTAATAATATGCCAAGTAGGATGATGTGTTTTTATAGGAGTGAGTTATGCGGATTCGTAAAGAATTGCCGGAAGATATTGAAGCTATTTATAAGCTAAATGTAGCCGCGTTTGAAAGCACGGCAGAAGCTGTGTTGGTGAATAAGTTGCGGGAAACAGGTGAGTTGACTTTGTCTTTGGTTGCAGTTGATGAGAGTGAAATCGTTGGACATATTGCGTTTAGTTCAGTAAACATTGCTGGATCGAATAAACCGAATCTTTGTGCGTTAGGTTTAGCACCCATGGCAGTTTTGTCGGAATATCAAAGGAAAGGCATCGGAACGCAGCTTGTTCAGGATGGTTTGCGGTTTTGTGCTGAAGCAGGCTATGATGTTGTAGTTGTGCTGGGTCATCCTAATTTTTATCCGCGTTTTGGCTTTTTCTCTGCAAAACAATTCGGAATAAAATGCGAATACGATGTGTCGGAGGATGTGTTTATGGTCAAAGTGCTTCGAGAAGGAATATTACAAGGCGTGACAGGTGTTGTAAAATATAATCATTTTTTTAATGATGTGGAGTAAATCAGCCAAAGAAGCGCAAGGATTTCTATAATTAAAAACAATCCGAATGCAAATTGATAGGCTTGTATTAAAGTATGACTTCCGAATAGCATTTGCCAAAGATGAATGATCCATCCGATAGAAAACTGGATGATAAAAGCGAATGAAAACATGAGTAAATTTAATGCTGTTAGAGCTTTGCCGCTGTTTTTTTGGGAAAATAATTAGAGAGCGCCGCATAGCTTAACATGCTAGCTTGTATGAAGACGACATATAAAAACCATGATAAATAAGGATTATCTATTCGAAATAGTATTGTGATTTGGATGGTAACAGAAAGGATTGCCAATATTATAATAATTGAAGAAATGGAGTATCCTAATTGATCGGTAATTTGAACAATATATCCCATTAAAACAGCGCCGATGATATACCTCGCGCGGTCATAATTTGAGGTTTTTAGCTTGAATTGTGTTAATGCGAAAGCAAGAAAGTAGGCAGAAGTTAACCAGCCTAAATTTCTGATAGAGATATGAAGGCTTGAGACGATATAAGGCGCTTGTACTGCATTAACAGATCTGAATATACAAGTTAATAAGTAACCGTACGCAAAAGGTAAAAAAACAGATAAAAATAAGTTATTATATGCGCGGAGGGATTGTTGTTTCTGCATAAATATTTTCCATAAAAATTAGATTGTAACAGGAGATTAAATTATTTGGAATGATCTCTGTACACGTCAAAATTTTTAAAAAATGTGTAGGTTGGATTAAGCGCCTGTGAATTTATTAAATATTTTTTAATTAGAATTTAGTTTTTATTTGAAAATATTTATGATTTATCCCTTAAGAGCAGCCCAACAATCTTGTTGGGCTGCTCTTAAATAGATGTTTCAAGGATTTTTTGCGGATCAAACCGAATATTAGTTTAGATAATTTTTCTTAGCCTTTGGGTGCTTAGCCCAGCCCACACAAGTTTTTAAAAATACATGCAATTTTATTGCAAAAATTGATAATATTTTCAAAAAGTTATTTGGTTTTTGTGTAACTTCTCAATAAGTCGTGGTAAAAACCACCGACTTCGTCATTCCGGAAGCGAGCGCGAGCGAGCTATCCGGAATCCAGAGTGCATTTGCTGTTTTTCTGGATCCCGCGGTCAAGCCGCGGGATGACGAATGCCACGAGTTATTGAGCAGACACGTTTTTGTCAAAGTTTTGCCGTGTACAGAGTTGAACGATAATGCTTCGCAAAGGCGATAATGTCTAATTTTTATTTTAAAAAACGGGATAGGAGAAAATGATGGAATGTTTAAAAAAGCGTAATAAAGAACGCTGTAATTGTAGTTATGATCCATGTCCAAGAAAAGGGATGTGTTGTGAGTGTTTACGTCACCATTGGGAGAACGGACAGTTACCGGCATGCTGTTTTCCGAAGGATGTCGAAAAAAACTATGATAGAAGTATCGAAAAGTTTATCGAAGTGTATCAACAACGAGGAAAATGGTGGTAGCCCAGCGTAAAATTATTCATGTTGATATGGATTGTTTTTATGCAGCTGTTGAAGTGCGGGACGATTCGACATTGCGCAATAAACCAGTTGCAATAGGTGGATCCCGCGTGCAGAGAGGCGTATTAAGTACGTGTAATTACGAAGCCAGACAATACGGTTTGCATTCTGCTATGGCGACAGCGCATGCATTACGGTTGTGTCCAGACTTGGTGTTGCTGCCCGTTAATATGCAAAAATATTGTGCGGCTTCAAAAGCAATTCGTCAAATATTTAGAAAATATACAGACATCATAGAACCGTTGTCATTGGATGAGGCTTTTATGGATGTTAGTAATTGTGAACAATATCAAGGCAGCGCTACTTTGATTGCACAGGCTATTAGGCAAGATATTAAAAGCGAGCAAAATCTAACAGCATCTGCCGGTGTTGCATCAAATAAATTTCTTGCGAAAATAGCAAGTGATTGGAATAAACCGGACGGGATATTTGTGATTACGCCTGATCAGATTGAAAATTTTATGAAAAACTTGCCGGTTCAAAAGATTTTTGGTGTAGGAAAAGCAACTGTACAGAAGCTTTTTGATCGGCAGATTAAAACGTGTGGTGATCTACAACAGTTGTCATTGTTGGAATTGATTCAATCATTTGGTAGTTTTGGCGCTAAATTACATGACTTATGCCGAGGAATTGATGATCGTTCTGTTGAAATAAAAAGAGAACGAAAGTCTTTGAGTGTTGAGAAAACTTATCCGTCTGATTTAAAAACGCCGGAAGTAGGCTGCGATCAACTGAAATTATTATTTGAACGGCTGACAAAGCGATTGTTTAAACTGCATGATAATCCGATTGTTTCAAAAGCATTTGTTAAAATTAAATTTCATGATTTCACTCACACAACAGTCGAATGTGTTTTACGTGAAGATCTAATGATCGAGCCTTTTGTGAATTTATTTCTTAAAGGATACGCAAGATATCGAAAACCGATCAGGCTAATTGGGTTGGGTGTTCGATTCAAACCAGCAATGATAAATGTGCAAGAGCAGTTTGATTTTGTGAATTAATAGTTTCGTTATAAGGTTGTTTTATGCTACAATACAGCAATTTAAATAAAAAATAATTTTCCCCGAGGCATTTCGTTATGAAAGCATTATAATTCATAAATATGGTTAATATGATCTGACGCGAGTTGGTTCTTAACGGTTAAATAAAACATAAAATGATATGAGGTATGTAGTGCGTTCTCTTTATTCTTTTCAATCTATTTTTTCTGAATTTCGTGAGTCGATGCGGCTTTCTTTGCCGCTGATTGCATCACAATTAGTGTATGCGTTAAATGGCTTTATCGCAACAGCGATGATTGCACATTTAGGTCGCGATGCTTTAGCTGCCAGCGCGTTGGTTTGGGGCGTTTTTATAACGCTTATTCTATTTTTCATAGGCATATTAAATGCTGTTAGTGTGCTTGTTTCTCAAAGTTACGGTGCGCAAGACAGCCATGGGGTACGGTTAACAACACAGCAGGGATTGGTTTTATCGTTCTTTTTTGCTGTGCCGATGATGCTGGCTATGTGGGTTGCGCCATTTATTTTATATTGGACTGGACAAAATGCAGCGCTTATTAAATTAGCCGTTCCTTATTTTCATTCGTTAGGCTGGTGTATGCTGCCGCTTAATTTGTTGATTGTTATGGAGCAGTTTTTAGTTGGTATTTCGCGAACCAGATTAGTATTAATTATGAGTTTATTTGAAGTGCCGCTTGAGATCGCATTCTTTTATATTTTTTTATTCGGAAAGTTTGGTTTGCCGAAGTTTGGTTTGGCTGGCATTGGTTATGGTATGACGATAGCGATTAGTCTGTTAATAGTTCTATTTGGTTGTTATCTTCATTTTTCCAAAGGATGTCGTCAATACGATATATTTTCTAAGTTTTGGAAAATAAATACAAAGTACCTTTGGGAGTTAATTCGGGTTGGATCGCCCTTAGGCGGTATGTACTGTATTGAGGTTGCATTATTTGCCACAATGGCTTTTATGATGGGGTGTTTTGGTGAAAATATGCTGGCAGCACATAATATTGCTTATCAATGTTTTATATTTACATTAACGGTTATTTTTGGCATTTCATCTGGAACAACGGTTCGTATTGGTCATGAGGTCGGTCGCAATAATAAAGAAAAGTTAAAGCTAGCAGCTTACGTTAATATGGGAATAGGCTTTTGTTTTATGCTGTTAATCGCAATTGTTTATTTTATCTTTCCGAAAGTTATTATTGGGTTGGATATTAATGTTCACTTGCAAAAGTATCAGGTGTTAGTACATTATGCGACTGTATTTTTGGTCATAGCGGGTATTTTGCAGCTTACAGATTGTTTTCGCTTGATTAGTATAGGTGCGTTACGCGGTTTGAAAGATACTAAAGTTCCGATGTATATTAGCTTAGTTGTTTTTTGGTTTATTGCGTTTCCAGCAGCTTATTGCTTGGCATTTCCATTGCATTTAAGCGGTGTGGGCATATGGCTGGGATTGCTTATTGGTCTTGCAATAGGCGCTGCTATTCTCTTGGCTCGCTTTAATCGTTTAGTGAAAAGCGTAGATTTGGCTGCGATTATGATACAGTGAAGCATTATACCTCGCGCGGTCATAATTTTCGGTTTCTAGCTTGTTCTTTTTTGCTCTGCGCTATTTTTAAATCTTGGAAATATGAATAACTATTCCGTGCGATTTAAAAACAGCGCAGCGCAAAAAAATAGCAGCGCTATAATTCCGAAAATTATGACCATGCCGAGGTATAATGCTTGATTATTATTCTGATAGGATTAAAATTAAGGCTATTTAGGAGGATTAATTATGACAAGTGAAGTTTTAAAAGAAGCTGTTAAGACAGCAGTAACAAACTATTTACGTCAATTGGATGGCGTATCGGTAAGAGATTTATACAAAGTTATCTTATCCACCGTAGAAGGACCGATGTTAGAAGTATTAATGAAACATGTTAAACATAACCAGTCGAAAGCCGCAGAACTGTTAGGGCTTAGCAGGGGCACAACAAGGAAAAAACTTAAAGAGCACGATCTGCTTGATTAGTAAAATATCTTGGTACGATATCTTCTATAATGTTTTATACGCGTTCCTCATCGTGTGGTGGATTCTTGTTCACTGCCTATTGGTAAGATAGGTATCTATCAGTAGGATATTAATTGTAATGTTTATCTCATGGATCACTACTAGACATTTTTTGCTAACATGCTGAATTTTAATGTATAATTTTACCCTTCAGAATTATTATGGGAGGGTATTTTGAATGGAAGAATTATCAGTATTGTGCTTGGCGCTAAAAGTTCACTTTAATCCATGGAATCTTGCAAGAATCAAATGTTTATCTCAACTTGTTCGCGCGGTTATTTTGACTAGGACAATCAATCTTTCTCGAATGTCAGAAGTTTTTCAAGGCGCATCAAAACAGAGTTCCCATTACAAACGAATATGCCGTTTTATATCTGATTTTGATTTACCCTTCGATAGTGTTGCAAGATTTGTTGTTAGCGTATTTCCATTTCCGGATAAGTGGCATATTGCTATTGATCGAACCAATTGGAAGTTTGGTAAGAGCAGTATCAATGTATTGAGTTTGGCAATATGTTACAAAGGAACATCGATTCCGTTACTGTGGAAGACGTTGGATCGGAAAGCTAATTCGACGACATCTGAGCGAATTGAGCTGATGGATCGTTTTTTAGAATTGTTTGGAAAAGAAAAGATTTTCAGCTTATTAGCCGATCGAGAATTCGTAGGGAAAGATTGGCTTCGGTATTTGTTGCTCAAAGAAATAGCCTTTACAATAAGGATAAAACGCAATTTTAAAATAGCGAACCATAAAGGCGAAATGAAATCAGTGTACACGTTTTTTAAAGATTTGCATGTTGGCGAAATGAAAAGTTTGGGCAAGAAAAATGTTTTAGGATCTGCAGTCTACGTTGTCGGAGCAAAAACAAAAAAAGATGAATACTTGATTCTGATTACAGATAAACAACCAGAAAAGGCGTTTGATCGTTATTCGAGGAGACAAGAAATTGAAACGATGTTTGGATGTTTGAAAACTCGCGGATTTAATTTTGAAGACACGCATATAACAAAGCCAGATCGAATTGATAATCTTATAGCGGTTATGGCAATAGCGTTTGCATGGATACATCGTACTGGTGATATTTTCGAAGAAGTCGAACCGATCGAAATAAAAAAACATGGTTTCAAAGCAAAAAGTATTTTTCGCCATGGATATGATTATTTGCGAAGATTAGTAGTAAATATCAAAGATCGAATGCGGGAATTTTGGTATAGTGTGATGCTAATAGTAGACGGGAAATCCCCACCTAATATGCTGAAAAATATGATGGGAAGGGTAAAAAATGTCTAGTAGTGATGTCAATATTACAAATTATTTTGAGAATTCTACATGCCAAAATCGATAAAAAAATCACCATTGCTTCACATATTTATTGTTCTTTTACTCTCACAACTCACGGCATGCAGTTATTTTAATTTCTTTGAACAACAAGATGGACCGCCGAATCACACTATCGACGTTTCGAAAATTCCGAACGCCGTTCCGAAAGTCGAACCCAAAAGCCGATATGGGAACAAATCCCCTTATTTTGTTTTAGGTAAACGTTACACAGTTCTAAAAAGCGCAAAAGGTTATCAAGCAACCGGCATTGCATCGTGGTACGGCACAAAATTCAATCATCATAAAACATCCAACAATGAATATTATGATATGTTCAAAATGACCGCTGCAAACAAAACGCTTCCTATTCCAACCTATGTTAAAGTCATAAATTTAGAAAACGGCAAACAAATCATTGTAAAAATCAATGATCGAGGACCGTTTGAAAAAAACCGGCTTATCGACTTATCGTACACTGCGGCAAAAAAATTAGATATGCTCAAAAAAGGCACTGCTCACGTTAAAATTATTGCACTCGGCCCACATCACTATTCAACATCCAGCAAACCAGTCATTTACTTACAAGCCGGCGCTTATAGTCACTATTCAAACGCAAAACATTTACAGCAAAAAATAACAAAACTCCTAAAAACTATTCCTTGCAGCATACATTCAGTTAAAAAAATCAATGCAACTCTCTATCGCGTTCAAATCGGACCTATCGTCAACACCTCTATCGCACACAAACTCCGCACCACGCTACAATCAGCAGGCATACCTGCCAAAAAAATATAACGCATTCCCCACCCCAGGGCTAAGTTAATCTCTCTTCCAACCTTTTGATAAAAAAACAAAAAAAGCAG
>CBDVDN010000003.1:0-19823 GCA_965372775.1 uncultured Gammaproteobacteria bacterium | reverse complement strand
ATAATCTGCTCGACAATCTCTTCCATATGCATCGACCGTGATCCTTTCACCAATACATTGGCATTTTTTTCCATTAATGTTTCTAATTTTTTCAATAAATTTACTTTCGAATCAAAATGAAAAGCCTGCTCGCCAAATCCTTTTGCAGCATGCGCGCTCAACTCACCGAATGTCAACAAATAATCAACGCCTTTTTGTTTCATCTCCTTTCCGCAATTGAAATGTAAGCTTTTTCCCTGCTCACCTAATTCGCCCATATCGCCCAGCACAACAATTTTTCTGCCCGAATAGGGCATTAATGTATTGACCGCAACAGCAAGCGAGAAAGGATTTGCATTATACGTATCATCAAAAACACGCGCGCCATTTTTTGTTATGCGCTCGCTTAATCGCCCCTTTTCAGCCTGAACAGACTCAAGACCAGTTTTAATAAACTCCAAATCAATACCCGCCGCAAAACAAGCCGCAGCAGCAGCTAACGCATTCAGAATATTATGACGTCCAGAAAGCGGCAATTTAATCTCAACTTCATTATCAAAAACTTTTAATATAAATGTTGTTTTCGCTAACCCTAATTTTAACGCTTCTGCAGTCACATTCGACTTTGCATTTAAAGCAAAAGTTATAATTTCCTGTGTTTTTATCAAATGTTGCCAATAATCATAATAAGCATCATCGGCGTTTAAAACGGCTATGCCATTCGCACATAACCCTTGAAAGATTTCGCCTTTTGCACGCGCAACGCCATCGAGACTTTTCACAAATTCTAAATGCGAAGCCCCTGCATTTGTAATAACCGCAACGTTTGGTCGAGCAAGTTTTGTCAAATAAGCAATCTCGCCAAAATGATTCATGCCCATTTCAAATACGGCATAGCGATGTTTTTCGTTTAACCGCATCAAATTCAGCGGCAAACCAATTTCATTATTAAAATTACCCGTCGTTGCTAAACAATGATCGCCATGATCATGAACCGCCTTTTTCAAAATAGCAGCAATCATATTTTTAGTCGTCGTTTTACCATTACTGCCCGTCACACCAATCAAAGGCAGATAAAATTGATCACGCCAAAATGCCGCTAATTGACCTAACGCTTTTTGTGTATTGGGGACGATCAAACACGGCAAATCAGAATGGCTGACACTATGCTGTACAACGGCTGCCGCAGCACCTTTTTTTTGCGTTTCAACCACAAAATTATGCCCATCGAAATTCTCACCCTGTAAAGCAAAAAACAAATTGTTTTGCCTTATTGTTCGACTATCGATACTCACGCCATGAAAATCCGCATCAATGTTCGGTTTATTAATCTGCAAAACTTCCGCTAATGTATTCAAAGATAATTTACTCATTGCCTATAACTCTCAGATTTTGATCAAAATTATCGCAAGTTTATCATTTTTCAAACCATTTTGCGATTTGCACACATCCTTATCCTGAACTTGCGAATTTTTAGAAATTAGATACACTACATAGGTGTTTTAACCAATTAAAAGGATTAAACGAAAATGATCAAAAAAATTTTGATATTCACTATAATACTTTACAACAGCATATTGTTCGCCACAGCGAATCACTTATATCAAATTAACCTAATTGTTTTTACACAAATAAATTCTAAAGCGCTAAATTCTGAATACTGGCCAGACAGACTCTATCAGCCAAAACTCAAAAACACCATCGTACTCACAACACCTTCGTCAACTACTCAAAACACCCTATCTCAAGCTTACCAATTACTGCCAAAAAATAAATTCGGTTTACCGGTAGAACTCCATCGATTAACAAAAAATTCTGATTATCAAGTTATTCTGCATCAATCTTGGGTACAGCCTATTTACAACCATCATCAAGCAAAATGGATACATATTTATGGCGGACAAGGTTATGATGCAAATGGACAATCAACACCTCAACACCCAAAATATCAGCAGCTCAATGGAAAAATCAAAATCAGTAAAAGTAACTTTTTTAACATTAATACGCAGCTTTATCTAACGCTTCCTGAAAATATTTTCGGAACTTCCAGCTTTAATGACGCCACGGACAACTTTCGATCCATTCCGTTACGATCGATAAAATTCTTCGAAAATCGCAGAACAAAAATAAAAGAACTAAATTATCTCGACCATCCTTTAGTCGGCGCACTTATTCAGATTTTGCCTTTAAATCAATAATTCGCTGCGAATACAAATCCAAAATCGCATCGCTAAAACACACAAAATAGATTTTTTTTATCGAAGCATTTTCAGAAAGAAATTGTTTTACTTCACACATTGCGATTTCTGCTGCTTGTTCGATTGGAAAACCATAAATGCCGCAACTAATCGCTGGAAAAGCAATAGACTCACATTGATATTCAGCCGCCAATTTCAAACTCTCACGATAACAAGAAGCTAATAACGCTGCTTCATTATGCATGCCGCCGTGCCAAACCGGACCTACCGTATGAATAACATATTTCGCGGGTAACGCATATCCCTTTGTAATTTTAGCTTGTCCAGTCTCACAACCGTTCAGTTTACGGCAAGCTTCTAATAACTTCGGTCCTGCTGCACGATGAATCGCACCATCAACACCGCCGCCGCCTAATAACGTACGATTCGCCGCATTAACAATCGCATCAACTTTTAATTTTGTAATATCTGCTTGAATAACTTCTATTCTGCTCATTCAAAATCCCTTCAAAAACACATCCACAATCGTTTTTTGCGGATCGGAAATCCACCAGCTTTTATTTGTTTTTTGTAAAATACTCAATATTTTTTGATGAACAATGCTGTTAGAAGCTTCAAACTGCCTTGTATCATAAGGCACTTCACAAATGAACAAATGTTTTTTGCATGTTTTATACGGCTTATAGGTTATACCATTAGCGCATTGCCATTTAATCCGCTTATTAATTCTTATTCCTTTTGCATTTTCAGTTGGCAATGTATCTTTTCCACGCACATATAAATAACCCTGCCATGCACCCGATTCTATAAATTGTGTAATACCAGCGCTTGCACCAATATGACCTTCTGGGAAATCCAGCACAATTGGTTTAGCATCAATATTCTTCACTAAAAAAAGCTGTTTGGCTTTTTGAGCGCGGCACGAATTCCCTAATATCAAACGTCCCTTTTTAAAAGAAAAATTAACCGGTTTGCATTTCAAAAATTGCAATGTATTCGAATCTTGTGTTGACAATTGCGCAGGATAATTCCAAACGACAACGTTATCTGCCAATACATTCGACAAAAAAAATACGGACAAACCACATATTAAAATAAATTTTTTCATACGATCACCAAAAATTAACGATTGAAATTTTGATCAAAAGCTCTATATTATCTTATTTTTCTATGAGAAAAGCTATGTCATCAACACCTAAAATCGGATTTATAAGTCTCGGCTGTCCAAAAGCACTAGTCGACTCCGAACGCATTATCACACGCTTACGTCGAGAAGGATATGAAATCGTCCCGACTTATGAAGAAGCTGACTTAGTAATTATTAACACTTGCGGCTTTATTAACGATGCTATCGAAGAATCGCTAGAAGCAATTGGTGAAGCCTTACAGCAAAACGGCAAAGTTATTGTAACTGGATGTTTAGGCGCAAGAAAAGTCACCATTTTAGAAAAATATCCGCATGTGCTCGCGATTACGGGTCCGCACGCCTATCAAGAAGTGATTCAACTGGTACACCAGCATCTTCCATCAATACGCAACACCACACTAAACGTTCCCGCACACGGGATCAAACTCACACCGCCGCATTACGCTTATCTTAAAATTGCAGAAGGCTGTGATCATAATTGTACGTTTTGCATTATTCCACAATTACGCGGTCGATTAGTCAGCCGTCCAATAAATGAAATTTTAGATGAAGCAGAATTACTCGTTAAAGCTGGAGTAAAAGAACTGCTCGTTATTGCTCAAGACTTAAGTTCTTATGGCGCGGATGTTCAGCATCAAAATGCTTCATGGCATGGACGTTCGATGCAAACTTCTCTCGTTAATTTGGCTAATGCACTAGGCGAATTCGGTATTTGGATACGCTTACACTATATTTATCCCACACCGCAAATTGACGAAATTGTACACCTTATGGCAGAAGGCAAAATCGTTCCTTATTTAGATATGCCGCTCCAACACGCCAATCCGCGCGTTCTAAAACTCATGCAGCGTCCAGCAAACACCGAAAACATGCTAAAACGCATTGAAAAATGGCGAAAAATCTGTCCCGACATTGCCATTCGTAGCTCCTTTATTGTTGGCTTTCCTGGTGAAACCGAACAAGAATTTGAAGAACTGCTCGCATTTTTAGAAGAAACACAATTAGACCGTGTCGGCTGTTTCAAATATTCACCAGTAAAAGGCGCTGAAGCCAACAACCTGCCAAACTACATACCGGAAGATGTTAAAGACAAACGGCTAAACCGGCTCATGGAAAAACAAGCTAAAATTAGCAGAGAAAAACTAAAAACTAAAATTGGCAAAACAATTCCAGTCCTGATTGATCATATTGAAGAAAAGCTTGCCATCGGCAGAAGTCACGCCGATGCGCCTCAAATAGATGGAAATGTTATCATTAACGATATAAAATTTAACAAGATTGGTAATATTGTTGATGTTACGATACAAGATTCGGATGACTATGATTTATTTGGGGTTTTAACGTAGCAGAACGGCGTGCCGCACCAAACCCATATGGATACCATCACCAATGAAAACACGAACCGTTTTTTTTATTTCAGACAGTACGGCGATCACAACAGAAACGTTGGGACATAGCTTGCTGATTCAATTCAAAGACATTCACTTTGAATACATAACCATCCCCTATATTCATTCAGTAGAAAAAGCAAAACAAGTCCTGCAAAAAATTAACGAAACCTCTCTCACAAAAAAAAACAAACCATTGGTTTTTTCAACGCTCGTCGATCCAGAAGTTCGACAAACCATCTCATCAAACTGTAATTGTTTTTTTATGGACTGTTTTGATATGTTTATGCCGCCGTTAGAACAGGAATTAAAAACGAAATATACAAAAGACATTGGAAAATCACACGGGGTATCCAATCATAAAACTTATGAAGATCGTATTAATGCCATCAACTTTACACTCGACACAGATGACGGCGCAAACACCAAACACTATAACATTGCAGATTTAATCATTGTCGGTGTTTCCAGATCCGGCAAAACACCAACAAGTCTTTACATGGCATTGCAATTCGGTATTTATGCAGCAAACTATCCAATCACCGAAGAAGAAATACGCTATACCAATCTACCTAAAGCATTAATATCCCATCGGCATAAACTTTTTGGACTCATTATCAGCCCGCAAAAACTCCATACAATTCGCGAACAAAGACAACCGCAAAGCCGTTATGCCTCACTCAAGCAATGCCAATACGAAATCAAACAAACCGAACAAATATTTAAACAAGAAAATATCTCGTATCTCGAAACAACCGCTTTCTCCATTGAAGAAATATCAACAAAAATTATCGAAACGATTGGGATTAAACGGTATAGAATATGAGAAAAAATTTCATCACAGCCATCCAACTGGCATCTGCACAATCTTCGGAGTTAACCACTCTATTTTATCACTTTGATTAATTAACATCCCAAAAGGTAATTGATGCTCTTCAATAAAATTTGACAATGTAGCCAGTTGTTTGAAATTAACACTTGATCCATATTTAATTTCGATCGGTAAAGTACCAAATGGCCCATCTAAAATTAAATCAATTTCAGCACCATTACGCGTACGATAATAATAGGCTTGCCAATTAGCAACCATCGTTGCTTCCAATCCTTTCAGCAATTCTTCAATAACAAAAGACTCAAAAGAACGCCCGACAACAGGATCATTATAAAGGTCTTCTTGTTCGCTAATCCTCAATAAATAATGTAGCAACCCAGTATCTCGAATATAACCTTTTGGCATTTTTACAATCGCTTTTACGACATTTTTCTCAAAACCGTATAATTGACGCCATAAAAACGTTCCATCTGCTATGGTTAAATATTCTCTAATCGTTCCTTCACTAACTTCAATAGATCGTGCAACATCAGACTTATTAATAATTGTGCCGGACAATTTACTCAAAATTGAAAGAAAACGATTGTATGCTAACTTATTCAATCTTGGAAATAGCTTAGCAAGATCACGATTAACATAGGTTTTGCGATAATTATCCATCCATTGCTGATAAAAAACCAGTTCTTGCTTAATCAGCGGCTTCGGATAACCGCCTTTCAACCATAGCATATGCATTTCTGACAGCGATAATGGCGCTTTACCTTGGATAAATTGTTTAGGCGATAATTTCGTTTCAAATAATTGATAAAAATCACTTAGCGGTTTTTCATAAAATTCATTAGCTTTTAATGTGCCAAGCTCTACAATTGCAACTCTGCCAGCTAATGTTTCAGAAACATGATTTAACAATTCTGGATTACTAGAACCTGTCAAAATAAAACGTCCATTTTGATCAGGTTTTTCATCTACAATACCGCGCAATACACGAAATAAATCTAAATATTCTTGCGCTTCATCAATAATCAAATGTTCGGCATGTTGTTCAAAGAAAAAATCTGGATCGTGGCTAATGCGATCATAATCTCGTAGTTTTTCTAAATCAAAATATTGCCAATCCGGCATAATATTTTTTGATAGCGTCGTTTTACCGACTTGTCGCGCACCTATAATCGCCACAATGGGGAATTGCGTCAGCAATAAGCTTATTTTATGTTCAATGTTCCGCTTTACACCAGTCATATTCGTACTCTACCTACGAATATGACTGGTGTAAAGAAAAAATTTTCAAATGTTTTTTTGAAAACTTATGCCGCTAAATCAAAATTTTTCCCAAATGGAACGAGCTCCAGTTTCATAATAAAAATTAGACTTAATCTCCTCCGCATTGTCCTCTTGGAATTTATTTTCTATGCGGTATGAAAAACTATTCAATTCATTATATGTATACTCAACAAAACTTGGACTTTTAATATGTTCATTGTTTGAAATTATATTTAATATTTTCGGCTTGTTCTCGGTAAGAAATATTTTCGGCTTGTTCTCGGTAAGAAAAAGTTTTTTAATTTGTTCTGATGATTGTTCTACTAAATTTTTCAATGGGATTTCACCTGAATATTTTTCGGAATTAGATTTTGACTTTGGTTTTTTCTTGATTTTATAAAGAAGTTTATCATTCTTTATAGTCAGATAAATTGTAAAAAAATTTTCAAGTTTTATCTTTTCTTCCCATTTGGAAAATGGCAAAAACTCAAAATTATAATCATAAAAAATAAATCCTTTCTTGTTTGTAATAAAATTTCCATGAGCAACAGCATTTCTAATTCTTCTTATTCTGTTTTTTGTATCTTCATCAAAGTCTCCTTTTTCTTCGTTAATCAAAAGTAATAGTATAAGACGTATTTTCATAAACTCTTGTGCTGAAAACTCATGACTTGTTTTATATTTTTTAACAAAATTTTCTCTGATCTTGCCTAAAGTAATATCTGCGCTACCAGTGTTAAAAACATGACACAAATACTCAAGATATCTTATTTCTGTGTTAAGAAGCAATATCCTTACTCCATCCTGATCTTTCATAAAACACCTCTCTATAATCTAATGAATAACCTACTAAATCTGAACAAATGTATCAACACTTTTTTGGACACGATTTTGTTAAAAATTTTGAGTTTTTTAGAACTCAACTGATGACAAATAATCATTTGCCGAATGCATTCTAATCCTATTAGAAAAAATTTCAATATACGCACAAATCCTTTGCATTAGCAATTAATCACACTATTTAAAATCTCATTTTTATCAACATTCTTTCATAATTTATGATTACGACCTTTCTCGAACCAACGCTCTTCAAACTTAATAACTCAATGTGTGCTCCCGCCAATCCCGCCAGCCCCCACCAACCCAAAAATTTGTAACTACCTAAGGTTCTTTTGAATCTCTTCTCGTTACTTTGTGATCTAATGTGAACTATCATCTTTTTCTAGATTTTAAATAATGGATTAAAAAACAACATCAATGAATATTCTTCTGTCTGAAGCGTTCTTCTCGGAGGACGCGGCGGAGGATTTTACCAACATTGGACTTCGGCAGCTCTTCACAGAATTCAAAATGTTTAGGGATTTTGTAGGTCGTTAAACGCTCTCGGCAGAACGTCATTAAAGCCGCTCTGTCTAATTCTTTATTTTTCGTCACAATATAAGCTTTTATGACTTCTCCAGTCTTATTGCTCTGTTCGCCTATAACCGCAACTTCCAGCACGTCGGGATGTTCTGCAAGCACTGCTTCAATTTCATTAGGATAAACGTTATAACCCGAAACAACGATGATATCTTTTTTTCGATCGACAATATAAAGAAAACCTTCTTCATCGATTTTTGCAATATCCCCTGTTTTTAACCAGCCGTCTTCCGATAAAACTTCTGTCGTTTCTTCTGGTCTATTCCAATACCCCAACATGACTTGAGGACCTTTAACGCATAGCTCACCACTCTCTCCAACCGACAGTTCCTCCCCATCCATATTGATAATTTTAATATTAGTGGACGGAAGAGGTAAGCCAATACTTTTATTGTAAGCTTTGCTTGTCAATGAATTACAACTCACAATAGGCGATGCTTCAGTGAGTCCGTACCCTTCTAATAGAACATTTCCAGTCGTTTCATACCAAAGTTTTGCAACACTTTCATGTACAACCATACCACCGCCGATTGTGATTTTCAACTTAGAAAAATCTAATGTTTTGAAATTTTTATGCCGCAGCAATGCTTTAAAAAGCGTATTAACACCAGTAAAAACCGTAAAACGATATTTGCTCATTTCTTTTATAAATGCTGCAATATTAGTCGGATCAGTAATTAATACATTAGCGATTCCACCTTTCAAAAAAACAAAACAATTTACTAAAAGCGAAAAAATATGATAAAGCGGTAAGGCAGTAATAATGACTTCTTCTTTCTGATTCAGAACACCATTTGCCATCCACGCATAAGCCTGTTCAACGTTTGCAACGATATTACGGTGCGTTAGCATCGCGCCTTTTGAAATACCGGTTGTGCCACCAGTATATTGCAAAAACGCAACATCTTGTCCAGATACCGGCATCTCAATAAACTTTGATCGCTTTCCAAGTTTTAGTAAATGACAAAAATGTATGACACCCTGCACGTGATATTCCGGTATCATTTTTTTTAACCATTTAGTCACAAAATTAATAATACAAGACTTAACAACCGGCAGCATATCGCCAATCTCACTGACGATAATATTTTTTAGGGGCGTTTTAGATAAAGCATCTTGTACAACATGAACAAAACTAGACAACACAACAATTGTCTTTGCTCCCGCATCACTAACCTGATACGCAAGTTCCCGCGCCGTATAAAGCGGATTCACATTCACAACTATCAATCCAGCCCGCAATGCGCCTAGCATTGCAATAACATACTGCATAGAATTCGGCAGCATAATGGCAAGCCGTTCGCCTTTCTGAAGTCCTAAATATTGCTGTAAATAAGCTGCAAAACTGCGTGAATGTTTGTCTAATTCACCATAAGTCATGGCTGCGCCAAAACTATACAAAGCCGTATTTTTACGAAATTTCTTAACGGCATAATTAAATAAATCAATAATAGATGAAAATTCATCCGGATTGATTTCAACCGGCATCCCTTTGGGATAATTTTTTAACCATGTTTTTTCCATTATATTTCCGCTTGTTTTTAAGATAGATTCTCGCGTACGCGAGAATGACAATGGTATTATTTCCTGATAACAATATTAACAACCTTAAATTGATCTCTCTTCAGCGCTTTTGCTGATTTTAATTCCCATGGACGCGCATAGATTAATTTGACTGGCGTTGCATGCGGCGCTTTTAAGGCAGCAACAGTTGGTGAAAACACCCACATTTCATATCCGCCAGCACCGACTAAATTTGTTTTTGGCGGCACATATCGATGTTTTTTCAGTTTTAATAAATTATGATCATAATTTACAATAAACCAAAAATATCCAGTTGTCGGATTAGATTTTAATTTAATTGTATACGTTGAAGATACTCTTCTCAACGGATATGCGAGTTTGTGCATTATCGCGTAACTATTACCAAAACCCAAACAGCAAAATAAAAAAATAAATAATGTTTTTTTCATAAAAGACCCCCTCAATATTTTAAAAGAAGGGCAACCGCAAGGGTCATCCCTACAAAAAAACCTCTTGTATGGGCGACCCTTGCGGTCACCCACCCTTGCGATCGCCTATATTTAATCGAAACAAAATATCTTTCAAAAACGCTTCATCCATTTCAGCGCTCACCGGTAAAAACCAATGTCGATCATCTGCAAAATTACGACATTTAACCGCATCTTTTTCCGTCATAATCACAATCTCATTCTGACCAAAATCAATATCAGAATATTTATAATCATAATGGTCTGGAAAAGAATGCTCGATAAACTGCAATCCTAATTCTCGCAGCGTTTGAAAAAATCGATTCGGATTTCCAATACCCGCTACTGCATGAACAATCTGACCCGATAATTTATCTAAATCCAAACAGTATGTCAAATTTACAACAGATGTAAGCGGCTGCGGCTTCAAATGCATTGTATAATTTTCTTCATTTTTACAGCCATTGTTTTGAACAACAAAATCAACTTCCTTTAGTCTCGAAACCGGCTCTCGAAGCGGGCCTGCAGGCAAACAAAATCCATTACCTAATTGACGTTCTCCATCAATCACAGCTACTTCAATATCCCTGTCCATCGCATAATGCTGTAATCCATCATCACTTATGACAATATCACAATCATACTTATCCAATAACGCCTGAACAGCTTTAACACGCTTTGAATAAATAACAACAGGGCAATTGGTTCGTTCAGCAATCAACAAAGATTCATCTCCTACCTTCGATGCCTTCTGACCTTTTGTCACAAAACAAGGTGCGGTTAATTTTACGCCATATCCGCGGCTTACAATGCCAACTGAATAACCGAATTTTTTCAACTTTTCCGCCAGCCAAATAACGAGCGGCGTTTTACCTGTTCCGCCAACTGTAATATTGCCGATAACAATAACTGGAACAGGAAAATGTGTTGTTTTTTTAATCCCAACTCTATACAAAAACCGGCGAAACGCCGTAATAATGCGAAAAATGACAGAAAAGGGAAGAAGTAAAACAGTTAAAAGATTTAATTTATCCCGACAATACCAATTTAAGGATTGAGGATTGAGGATTGAGGATTGAGGGATTGAATCGCTTTGCGATAAGTTTTTTACTTTTTTTATAGAACCCATAATCAACTCGTCCGAAACTGCATTTTATAGAGTTTTGCATAATAGCCGCTTTTTTCGAGAAGTATTTTATGATTACCGGACTCTATTACACGACCGTTTTCTATGACTAGAATAACATCAGCTTTTTCAATCGTAGACAAACGATGCGCAATAATTAAGGTTGTCCTTTTTTGCATAAGTTTTTCCAAAGCGTCCTGTATTTGCCGCTCAGACTCCGTATCCAGCGCAGACGTTGCTTCATCCAAAATCAAAATCGGCGACTGCTTTAAAAGTGCGCGCGCTATTGCTATTCGTTGCCGCTGCCCACCGGACAGCAAAACGCCATTCTCACCAATCAATGTATTTAACCCCTCAGGCAACTGCTCAATAAAACCCCAAATATTAGCAGCCTTTGCCGCTGTTATAATCTCTTCTTCATTTGCTTCAGCAGCATGCCCATAAGCAATATTATGCGCAATCGTATCGTTAAATAACGTGACGTGCTGTGAAACTGAAGCAAATTGCCGCCGTAAATCAGTCAATACATATTCTTTTATATTAAGACCATCAATAGTAATTTGACCCGTTTCAACTTCATAAAACCGCTGTAATAAATTAATTATCGTCGTTTTACCGCCGCCAGAATGACCGACTAATGCTACTTTCTGTCCAGGTTCAATCGTAAAACCAACATTCTCTAAAACTTGCTTTTCTGTTTTTGGATAAACAAAAGATACACTATCATAACAAATAACTCCTTGAACTTTTTCGACTCGAACCGTTCCCGTATCCTTTTCTGATGCTTCGTCCAACAAAGCAAAAACGCTCTGAGCGCCAGCAAGTCCTCGCTGAATTTTAGCGTTCACATTCGTAAAATTCTTCAAAGGTTTTAATAAAGCAACCATTGCGGCAATCAAAGAAACAAAACTGCCGGCTGACAATCTCAATGCACCAACATGCGATGTCGCTAAATAAACCGTAATAGCCAAAGCAAACGCTGCAATAAGCTGTACGCTGGAAACGCTCAATGCTTTTGTAACAACCATCTTCAATTCACGTTTTCGATTTTCGAACGTTGCCTTATAAAACTTCTGTGTTTCGTAATCCTGTCCGCCATAAGCACGGATAACTTTATAACCTTCAATCCCCTCTTCCGCAATACTCATCACATCGCCCATTTGATCCTGAACGCTCAATCCAATACGGCGCAGCCGCTTACTGCTCTTACGCACAACCCATGCAACAAGCGGCACAGTAATCAAAAAAAACAAACTCAACTGCCAGCTTATTGTAAACATCACCACCAACAAGCCAATAATATAACAGACAGACTGAACAAAAGTCGTCAAAGCATCTGACCCAGCGTTCGCAACCTGTTCAACATTATAAATAACAGCAGACAATACCTGACCAGAAGTCGTATTATCATAATAAGTAGCTGGAAGTTTTAATAAATGCGTAAAAATATTCTGACGAAAATCCATTACAACGCCACGAGAAACCAGCGCCATAAAATAATTAGACATACAATTCGAAACGCCGCGCACAATAAAAACACCAACAATCAAACACGGCAACCAATGAATAAAATGCAGATCACGTGCGATAAAACCTTTATTCAAAATAGGTTTGAGCATATACGTCAAACCAGCATCTACGCTCGAATACAAAACATTTCCAACCATAGCAATCGCAAAAGCAGCCCAATACCGCCGCACATAGCTCAATAGCCGAAAATACAAAATCACACTGCTTTTACTATAGAGTTTAAACATAATGTTTAACTTTTCTTAACAAATTGTACAATATTAGTAATTCTCTCTCCGCACATTACCACAATTTCCATGTTATGTCACACCCCATGCTTTGTCAGCTTTGCGAACGCGAAACAAATTCACCAAGAATGAATTTGCAGATTAAAGCAAGTGTTGTTAACTATTTCGGAAATAATCCGCTAATTACTCCTATCAAAAGCACTCCGATTTATCCAATAAGAGATTTAGCAAGTAAGCACAGCCCAACCTACGCATTTTTTACAAAGTATTTACGAACACAAAGAACGGAAAACAAAAGTAATTTCTTTCATCCGCCCTCTATCTTCCAACATCCATCCTCCGAACCCCAAAGATGCTTATGCTGCTTGCGATACAACATCGGCATTAAATCATTCGCTTTTCCATTCAAATGAAATGTAATTGCGCCATAGCTCACCGTATCGTATTCCTTTGCACCGATTTTTTGATATCGCTGCATGACTATTCTGCTTGGAAAATGAAATCGATTAAGATAGCCAACTGGAAATAAAACTACTTTCGGATGCGCCGCTTGAACAAATTTCCAACTGGACGAAGTAACACTACCATGATGCGGAGCAATCAATATCGTTTCCGGCAATTGCTTTAATTCATGCTTAATAAGTTCACTTTCGACTGGTTTTTCAATATCGCCTGTAAATAATACATGCTTATTTCCAACACTTACGCGCAGCACACAAGAACTATTATTATCCTCATCATAATGTCCGATTCTTGGCGAAAGCATTTCAAATTTTACGCCGTCCCAATTCCAACTTTGTCCCCGATGACAATAATTTGCTGAATAATTTTTAAAACGATTCGGCACACTTGTTAATATAGCTTTTACTGGCATAGCATTTAAAACAGATCGTGCGCCACCAATATGATCGTTATCGCCATGACTAATAATCATTTTATCTATTGCTCGAATATTTTTAGCTTGAAAATAAGGAATTAAAACCGCATCGCCGGCATCAAACGTCTCACTAAACTTCGCGCCAGTATCAAATATTAAAACATGATTTTTTGTCTGCACAACAGAAGACAAGCCCTGCCCGACATCCAATAATGTTACAAAAGCTGTTCCATAAGCAGGTCTATCGTCATGACTTGTAAAAAAAGGCAAAAGAAATACAAAAAACAAATAACGCGCTGGAAATCCCTTTGGCAATAAAATTAAAAAAACTGCAAGCATAACAAAAATTAAAATCCAAACGTTCGAAATATTATGCTGCCATGTCATTACCGGCAAATGAGACAATGCTTTTAAAATCACCCAAAGCCATTGTAAATTTTTTAGCGCGCACCATAAAAACAAATGACTAACAGACGCATTTAAAAACAGAAAAACCACGCCAAAAAAACATAAAGGAACGATAATAAAACCAAACCAAGGTACGGCAATCACGTTTGCCAAAAGCCCAACAAATGATGTTTCATGAAAAAAATAAAGCGACAAAGGTGCAACACCTAAAGCAATAATCCATTGCATTCTGCCCCACTCTCGCCATATTTTTTGCATCATGCTTTCTGAATTTATCCGCACACTTAAACTAAAAATAATAACAAAAACTGTCACGAACGACATCCAAAATCCAACGCTAATTATATTAAATGGATTTAACAGCAACACTAAAAACAACGCCAAACAATAACTATGCCATACGGCTATTCGCCGTTTAAAAACAACTGCGCCCAAAACAATAGTTAACATAATTAATGCGCGTTGTGTTTGTATGGGAAAACCAGCCAGTAAACTATAAAATGCAGCGCCCATTAAACTCAACAAAGCGGCTGCCTGCTGCATGGGCATACGCAAACATAAAGCTGGAAATAATCGCCAAACCCATCGAATCAGAAAAAATATCAATCCAGCAACCAAACCGATATGCAGTCCAGCAATAGCAATAAGATGATTTGTCCCTGTTCTTCGAAGTACTTGCCATTGATCTTGTGTGATCGCTTGACGAGAACCGATCAAAAGCGCCGGTAAAAATCCAGCTAACGGCTGATTTGGAAAAAGAGCATTAATCTTATTCTGTAATTTTTGACGTAAATAATTAATCGGCGAATAATACCAATGCTCGCTAATAAATTGATTATCGTTATTTACAACAACGTATCCAGTTGCGCTGATGCCTTGCTGAAACAGCCACGCTTCATAATCGAATCCACCCGGATTCATAAAACCATGGGGTCGTTTCAGCTTGACAACCAATCGCCATTGATCACCCGCTTGCAAATTAATATGGGAATGATACCAATTAAGTTTTAATAATCGTTTATGTTTATGACCATCCATTTTTATCGTTTTAAATAAAAATTTAACGCTGTTTTCAGTTTTTTCCGGCAAAGAAACAACATAACCTACAACTTGTAATCTTTTGCTTTCCTGCAGCTTTGGTAATTGTTTATTCATCTGTAAGTATGAAAAAAACAAGCTCCAACACAAACCCAACACACAAGCAAAAACTAACAAGCTCCACGTCCGGCGTATTTTGAAATGTAAAATCAAAGCAAAAACAAGAATGCCAGCAACTAAAAACATATTAGGCAATATGCTAAACAGCAGCATGCCGCAAACACCCAACAAAAATGCAAATGTAAATAAACGCATAATGATTTCCAAAAAAGCTTTCGTAGGTTGGGCTAAGCATCCCATCGCTAAGAAAAAATGACATAAACTACAATTTCTGTTTTGATCTGTAAAAAATCTATGAAATTCCATAATAAGCGCAACCCAACAACCTCGTTGAACTGCGCTTAACAGCCACACTGTAGTTTTTTTTAAAATACAAACAAAACCTCATTCAAAAAGCATTTAATCATGCTCGTGAATGCTTAGCCCAACCTACATTTCTTCGCATCATATTTTATATAAAAATCATCGAGAAGCGATTCACCCCCTCAACCCTAATAAAATCTCTTGCCCATAACATAATTACTTGTATAATGCAGAAATTATTAATAACACATGAGGTATTTATGCCAAAAGACGATCATATTGAGATGAATGGAACTGTTACTGAAACGTTACCTAACACGATGTTTAGAGTTGAACTTGAGAACGGACATGTCGTAACAGCGCATATTTCCGGTAAAATGCGCAAAAACTATATCCGAATTTTGAAGGGTGACAAAGTTATTGTTGAACTAACACCTTATGATCTATCTAAAGGACGCATTATATTTCGAGACAAATCAAAGTAAATTATTCAAAATCTATCTTGAGCTGTCCATCTTCAACACCGACAGTAACAAAACCGCCTTCGGATAATCGTCCAAACAACAACTCGTTTGCCAACGGTTTTTTGAGTTTTTCCTGCAGCAGTCTTGACATAGGACGCGCACCCATTTCTTTATCATGGCCATGCTCTGCCAGCCATAACTTCGCATCTTCATTAACAGACAAAGCAACAGATTTCTTTTCGAGCTGTAAGGTCAGCTCTTCAATAAATTTATTAACAACATTTGTGATAGTCGTTAAATCAAGCGGATTAAACTGCACAATCGCATCTAATCGATTTCGAAATTCCGGTGAAAAAACACGCTTAATCTCCTCTAAGCTATCGCTATGTTCATAATCTTGCGTGGTAAATCCAATTGAAGAACGGCTTATAAGCGCAGCGCCGGCATTGGTCGTCATAATCAGAGCCACATGACGAAAATCTGCTTTACGTCCTGAACTATCCGTCATAACGCCATAATCCATTACCTGTAGTAACAGGTTATAGATGTCTGGATGCGCTTTTTCAATTTCATCTAACAAAACAACAGAATAAGGATGCTTTGTCACTTCTTCTGTTAACAATCCGCCTTTATCGTATCCGACATAACCGGGCGGAGATCCTATTAAACGTGCAACCGCATGCGCCTCCTGATATTCCGACATATCAAAACGCAACAATTCAATTCCCATAAGACGTGAAAGCTGTCTTGCAATTTCTGTTTTTCCAACGCCTGTTGGACCAGCAAATAAAAAGGAACCAATCGGTTTTGTCTCTTCTCTTAAACCAGAACGCGCTAACTTAACCACATCAACCAATGTCTCAATCGCCGCATCCTGTCCAAAAACAACTTGCTTCAAATCCTGCTCAAGCGTTCTTAACATAGCCTTATCAGAACGTGATAAATTCATTTCTGGAATACGCGCCATTTTCGCAACGACTGCTTCAATCGCTTTTTCATCAATTATTCCAGTCTGTTTATCAGCAGCTAATAACATATGACTAGCACCCGCCTCATCCAGAACATCAATTGCTTTATCTGGAAAAAACCGATCATTTATAAATCTATCTGAAAGCTCCACCGCAGCACGCAGCGCGCCATCAGTATATTTAACGCTGTGATGTTTTTCAAATCGGCTCTTTAAACCCTGCAGAATCTCTAATGTTTGTTCTTTTGTCGGTTCAGCAACATCAATTTTCTGAAAACGTCTGACTAGTGCTGAATCTTTTTCCAACACTTCTCGATATTCCTGATAAGTCGTAGCCCCTATACATTTAATTTCACCCGAAGCCAACATTGGTTTAATCAAATTTGCAACATCTACTGTACTGCCAGAAGTCGCTCCAGCACCAATAATTGTATGAATTTCATCAATAAATAACACGGCATTCGGATGTCGCTTAAGCTCCTCTAAAATACCTTTCAGCCGCTCTTCAAAATCACCGCGAAATCTTGTTCCAGCCAATAATGAAGCAAGATCTAACGCATAAATTGTATGTTTAGATAACAATTTTGAAATCTTTCCTTCAACAATCAGCTTAGCTAACCCCTCAACTATCGCTGTTTTTCCAACGCCCGGCTCACCGATCAGTAAAGGATTATTCTTACGCCGTCTAGAAAGCGCTTGCGCAACTTGCAATATTTCTTTATCCCGCGCAATTAAAGGTTCAATTTTGCCGGTTTTAACTTTTTCATTTAGATTAATAAGATACTTGTCTACTTCACTATGCTGCACACCAGGCAAATCTATAGCACCCATCGGTATTTCCGCACCAAAGACTTGAATATCCGAATATTTTTCCAGCGATTTTTCCTGCTCCAAATGCACCGGTTCTAAATAATTCCGCACATCGTTCACCTTCACGCCAGCCTGCTCAAGAAACAAAACGCTTTTACTCGCTGACTCGCTAAAGACCGCTTCTAAAATATGCGCACCGTTCACTTTATCAATTCCGGCTGACTGTGCACGAAACAAGGCGCGCTGCAAGATTCGTCTTAATCCAGCAGTCGGCTGTGTTTCTGTTTTTTCATCATCAAAAGGAATAATTGGTGTTGTTTCGTCAATAAAGGCAAATAATTTTTCTCTTAATTTCGGAATGTTTGCATAAATGGCTAATACTTCTAAAGCATCATCATTATCTAACAATGCGTAGGTTAAATGATCGACCGTAAAAAACTGATAGTGCTTTTCTCGAGCTAGATTAAAAGCCGAATCTAATGTATGCTGTATCTTATTGTCTAATGATGATTTGTATTTCATATTGCTACTATACTAAACATTATAAGAATATAATCAAGCACGTTTTTAAAGCGTGCGCGACATAAAAAAATAATGTAATATTCTCACACATGAACAACCCAAAAAACACATCTGTAATTGTCGGCATGTCAGGCGGTGTTGACTCATCAGTTGCCGCACTGCTTCTAAAACAACAAGGCTATCATGTTGAAGGCTTGTTTATGAAAAATTGGGAAGAAGACGGCGAGGAAAGTAATTGTTCTGCAAACCAAGACCTCATTGACGCACAAACTATCTGCTTAAAACTCGGCATTCGTTTTCATACCGTTAACTTTTCTATGGAATACTGGGATCGTGTGTTCAGCTATTTTTTAGAAGAATATAAAGCCGGCCGCACACCTAATCCCGACGTTTTATGCAATAAAGAAATCAAATTCAAAGCTTTTTTAGATCACGCCTTAGAATTAGGTGCAGACTACATTGCAACCGGTCATTTCGTGCGAAATCGAAAAATCAATAATCAATATCAGCTTTTAAAAGGTCTAGATCAAAACAAAGATCAAAGCTATTTTTTATATGCTTTAAATAAAAACCAACTAAAAAAAGCGTTATTTCCGATCGGCAAGATTGAAAAACCGGAAATTCGCAAACTCGCTGAACACGCTGGTTTTAAAAATTATAACAAAAAAGACAGCACTGGCATTTGCTTCATTGGTGAACGAAAATTTAAAGCCTTTCTTACTCGATACATTCCGGCAAAACCCGGAAACATCGAAACACCGAATGGCAAAATACTCGGCAAGCATGATGGCTTAATGTTTTACACGCTCGGTCAGCGTCAAGGCTTAGGGATTGGTGGAAAAAAAGATGCAGATGAAGCACCTTGGTATGTGCTAAAAAAAGACATGGACAACAATATCCTGATTGTAGGACAAGGCCACGATCATCCTTTGTTATTCTCCTCTTCTTTATCAGCAGATCAATTAAACTGGATAAGCGGTATATCGCCTAAAACACCATTAAAATGTAAAGCAAAAACCCGTTATCGCCAAAAAGATCAAGACTGCATACTAGAAAAAATTGAAAACGACTGTGCGTTTGTTACATTTGAACAATCGCAGCGGGCTATCACACCCGGACAATCTATTGTTTTCTACGAGGATGATGTTTGTCTCGGCGGAGGCATTATCATATGAATAAATCGTCAATTAAAAACATTATTATTGCAATACCAGACC
>CBDVDN010000002.1:0-22599 GCA_965372775.1 uncultured Gammaproteobacteria bacterium | reverse complement strand
ATCGATTTTCCCACTAATAGCCGCTAATGCATCGTTCATTTTTTGATGAATTTTTTTTAGCGTTTCCAAATCAAAATAACCGCGCCCAACACCAGATTGATTGCTTGCAATAATCACCGTAAAACCAGCTTGATTTAATTTGACAATAGCTTCAAGACTGCCAGAAATAGGCTGCCATTCTTCAGGAGATTTGATGTATTCTTTTGAATCTTGATTGATCACGCCGTCGCGATCGAGAATGATAAACTTTTTCATAATAAAGAAATATCTGCAACTTTGAGAAAAAGATCGCGTAAGCTTGCTAATAATATTAAACGATTCATCCGAAGTTTTTCATCTTCAACCATAACCATAACTTCATCGAAGAAATTGTCAATTGGATCACGGAGCGATGCCAGTTCAGTTAAAAGATCAATGTAATTTTTAGAATGATATAAGTCATCCGCTATTTTAGTTTTTCCTTTGATGCATTTATCTAACTGAATTTCTGCTTTTTCCGTTAGTAATGCTTCATTGATTGGTCGTTGTCCGATAAGAATCGGCTGTTTGAGCAATAAATGACTAACACGCTTATTTGCAACGGCTAAGCTTTCCGCTTCCTTTAATTGATGAAAAGCTTTTACCGCTTTTAATCGCCTATAGAAATCAACCGGCTGCGTAATGCCATTTGCCATAACGGCTGCAAATTCTTTGGCAGAAAATTTTTGTTCTAACGCCCAAGATTTGAGACGTTCATAAATAAATGTAAAAGATTGTTCTATGACATTTTCATTAGGCAGCGAGATTGAAAATAAGTTTTTTGCTTGTTCGAGTAAATTTAACAAATCAAGCGGCAGTTCTTTTTCAATAATAATACGAATAATACCAAGCGCTGCTCGCTTTAGAGCAAAAGGGTCTTTGTCGCCAGTCGGTGCTTTATTTATGCCTATGATGCCTATTATTGTGTCGATTTTATCGGCAATAGATAACGTTTGACCGGTTTGCGTTTTAGGTAAGCTGTCACCAGCAAAACGCGGCATGTATTGTTCGTCCAAAGCCGCAGCAATATCATATGATTCGCCATCGTGTTTAGCATAATACCGCCCCATAACCCCTTGTAATTCCGGAAATTCACTAACCATTTGTGTCATTAAGTCGGTTTTTGATAACCATCCGGCACGCTGCGCACATACCGAGTCGACACGTATTTGCTCTGCAATTCGACCAGAGAGTTTTTCGATTCTTTTTGTTTTGTCAAATAAACTGCCAAGCTGAGTTTGAAAAATCACAGATTTTAATGATTCAACATGAGTTTCCAGTGATGATTTTAAATCAGTTTTATAGAAAAATTCTGCATCAGCTAAGCGAGCGTTTACTACACGCTCATTCCCTTTGATGACTTGTTTTGGATCTTTGCTTTTAATATTGCTGATCGTAATAAAATAAGGCAGCAGTTCACCAGACTTGTTTGTTACCGGAAAACATTTTTGATGTTTTTTTAACGATAAAATGATAACTTCGTTCGGGAGCTTTAAAAAATGTTCTGGATACTCTGCTAATAAAGCAACCGGCCATTCGACTAAAGCCGTCACTTCATTTAATAAATCTTCTTCGATTATGACCGTACTTTTTATTTCTTTTGCAATCGTTTCAATTTGTTTACGAATCGTCTCTTTGCGCTCATCAAAATCAGCCATGACAAAACCAGATTCTTTTAAAGTATTTGCGTATTCATCAGGAGATTTAATCGTTAAGGTTTTTTGACAATGAAAACGATGCCCTTGTGTTTTATTATTTGTTTTTAGGTTAAAAAGTTCAGCAGGAATAATTTTTTTCCCATACAACATGATGATGCCATGTACTGGACGCACAAAGGTTTCATTATGATTATTCCATCGCATCGGTTTTTTAATGGGTAATTTATCTAAAGCTTGTTTTATAATATTCGGCAATAATTCAAATACAGATCGGCCCAAATTGATTTTAGAAAAAACCAAATATTTATCATCATTATTAATAGATTTTTTGAGTGATTCAATAGATGTGCCGCAAGATTTTGCAAAACCAATTGCAGCCCTTGTGGGATTACCATCTTTGTCAAAAGCAGCATTTAAAGCGGGACCTCGACGTTCAGTTTTTTGATCTGGCTGAAGTTCAGCTAATTGTTTTATTAAAACAGCGAGCCGTCTTGGCGTAGCAAAATATTGGATGCTCTTAAAATGAAGTTCTGCATTATACAACCCTGTTTCGATAGTTGATGTGAGTGTTTGTGACAGCAGCTGCAGCCTTTTTGGCGGAAGTTCTTCTGTTAGTATTTCAAATAAAAAATCATTTGTGTTCATCGGTTTCTATGCTTTTTTGAGTAGTGGAAATTTAAGGGCTTCTCGTTTCGAAAGATAAGCCAATGCAGTCGCTTTAGTTAACGTTCTAATGCGTAAAATATAACGCTGTCGTTCAGTGACGGATATTGCATGACGCGCATCTAATAAATTAAATGTATGAGAAGCTTTTAAAATCATTTCATAAGCCGGTAAAGGCAGTTCTGCATCAATCAGTTTTTGGCTCTGTTTTTCGTAATGATTGAATTGATTAAATAATGAAGGAATATCTGCATGTTCAAAGTTGTAGGCGGACTGTTCTACTTCGTTCTGATGAAAAATGTCACGGTAGCTAATTTTGCCACTTGGCGTTTCAGCCCAAATGATATCAAAAATACTATCTACGCCTTGCAAATACATGGCAATACGTTCTAAGCCATAAGTGATTTCACCTGTGACTGGTTTACATTCTAAGCCGCATATTTGTTGAAAGTAAGTGAATTGGCTGATTTCCATACCATTTAACCAGACTTCCCAGCCTAAACCCCATGCGCCTAATGTTGGCGATTCCCAGTTATCTTCAATAAATCGAATGTCATGAACTAAAGGATCAACGCCAAGATGTTTAAGCGAGTTGATATATAAGTCTTGTATGTCGTTTGGGGAAGGTTTTAAAGCGACTTGGAATTGATAATAATGCTGTGTGCGATTAGGATTTTCACCATAACGACCGTCTGTCGGACGTCTGGTCGGCTGCACAAAGGCAGCATACCAAGGTTCTGGACCGATTGCGTGCAAAGCGGTCGCTGGGTGGAAAGTACCGGCTCCAACTTCCATATCATAAGGCTGCATAATAATACAGCCTTGCTTAGCCCAGTAATCCTGAAGAGCAAAAATTAATCCTTGAAATGTGTGTGCGGTATATTTATCAGTATTCATTTGTGAAATTTACCAAAAAACAAGCGCTGACACAAGGCAGAGGTCAGAGGTGGGTATGATAAAAGTATCAAATTTCTAATTTGCTATAATCATATTTCTGTTTATAATAACGCGACGTTTGTATTTTGATAAGGTATCTGCTCAATAACTTGTGGTAACCATAAATTATTGAGTAGATACTCGATAAGCTAGGAACTAGATGAAAAAAATAGTCTTTTTTGATTTGGATGGAACATTGTTGAGCGGGCTAAGCTCTGAGAATGCATTTATCTTGCATTTGTTTAAAAAACAATATGTAAAGCTCGTTCAGCTTATAAGAACGTTATGCTTTATTCCGAGATGGTTTCTTAAATATAAACATTATGTGTTTATTAAAAACAAAGCTTATCTGCATGGTCTATCAACAGAGATGATCTGCGAAGTAGGAAAACAATTCGTGACTGAAAAGTTGCTGAAGAAGCTTCGTCCAGCGCTTATTGAACGAGTAGAAGAACACCGTAAGCACGGAGATATGCTTGTTCTATTGACTGGTTCTTTAGAGTGCCTAGCTAAAGTATTTGCGGATCATCTTAATATTGAACATGTTTGCGCAACAAAATGTGTGCAAGCTGATAACCGCTTTTTAGGCGCTCCGCCGTTACAGCATCCTTTTGCAGCAGAAAAATTAAAGATTGCAAAAGAAGTTTGTCAGCAATATAACACGGAAATTGAACAGTGTGCAGCTTATGGAAATTCAATAAATGATGCTTATATTTTAAAAGCCGTTGGACAGCCTGTTGCCGTAACGCCAGATAGAAAATTACGTAAAATGGCAAAACGTCATGGCTGGGAGATTATTGGATAACGGGTGTTCTTTCGTAGGGGCAGCCCTTGCGGCTGCCCTTTTGGACGACCGCAAGGGTCGCAACGGGCAGACCGCAAGAGGCGCCACTACGATTTGGACGACCAGCAAGGGGCGCAACGGGCAGACCGCAAGGGTCGCCCCCTAAGTTATTTGCTTAATTTATCAATCATTTTCTGTATGGTTTTTTGGTCAGCTGCTCCTGGAATAGATAAAATCGGCGATTTTGATTGCGCTGTAAAGTTTGTTTTAGCAATCAGAAATTCCGGCGTTCCCATTAAATTCATCGCTTGCGCAAGTTTATAGCTGTTCGCTATTTGATTCTGAACTGTTTTGCTCTTCATGTCTTTTTTAAATTTAGCAAGATTCAGATTTAATTTTTTTGCAATAGATTGAAGTAATTTTGTGGTTATTTGAGTTTGTGAAGTCATTATTGCCTCATGGAACGGATAATATTTACCTTGTATGTTAGCAGCGAGTGTGGCTTGTGCGGCCATAACTGAAGCTTTTCCAAAAATTGCGAAATCTTTAAAGACAACCCGAAGATTTTTATTATCCTTCATAAGCTTTTGTAAAATCGGCGTCATTTGACGACAGTGCATACATTGATAATCGAAAAATTCTACTAGTGTAACGCTGCCCTTCGGATTTCCGCCAACGGCGCTGTTCGGCGCTCTAAATAACGCGGCAGCATTCGCTTTGGCTGCTTTTATTGCTTTAGCCTGCGCTGTTTTCATTTCTTTTTTTTGTAGCGCCTGTGAGGCTTCAACAAGCACGTGCGGATTTTGAATTAAGTATTGGTGAATAATTTGTTTGATTTGCGCCGTTTGAGCTGAAGTAAATTTGTTGATTGAAGGAGCTGCTATAACTAAAGCAGATAACGATAGCCCAGCAATAATCAATGAACGTTTTAAAAAATTTAATAATTTCACGGTAAAAAAACCTCTTGTTAAAAATAACTTGTTGTAAACACACAAGTTGCATATGATTACTTAAATTTAAATATTTATCAATAATTTTGGGCAAATAAATAATGTTTTTCCCCAGTATGATACCAATATTTTTGATTGCCTTTGTTGGATTGCTTGTTCTATTTTGGTACGATTCTATGCGTGCTAAAGAAATAGCTATTGATACAAGCAGAAATATGTGCGAACGCCATGGTTTACAATTGCTGGATGATACAGTAGCAATAAAACATATTTCTTTAGCTCGAGATGAAATCGGAAAATTGCGAATCGAACGAGGATATTCTTTTGAATATTGTGATGAAGAATCGAATCGTAAAATCGGTCTAATAAAATTATGCGGTGTTTTAGTTACGGAAATTACACGGCAATCAGAGAATAACAATGTTATTCATGTAGATTTTAATAAGCGTAACGGAGATTAAGTTTATATGCGTTTCAAATACAATATGCGGTTCACTGCCGCAGCAATTGGACTGATTGCCTTTCTCGTTACTGCATTTATCGTAAAAGACGTTTTTTGCGCTCAATCTTCACTTTTTCCATTGAAGAATACAGCTAATGCCTCTTGGGAAAAAATGACAGTGAGAAAAGGAGATAATTTGAAAATAATTTTTAACCGCGCAGGATTAAAAAAAGAAAATTACACCAAACTCATGTCATGCAGAAAAATTCGATCTAGATTCAACATTATTAAGCCTAAACAGACTATCTATCTCTTAATCAACAATCATAGCAATAATTTAGAGAAATTAATTTATCCGATTAATCGTCTTCAATATTTTAAGATTTTTTATGACAAAAATAAACCTCAAACAGAACTCATTAAGTTAAAAGCAAAAAAAGAACTTAAAGCCGTAAGCGGCACTATTCAACAATCATTGTCTGCTGCGGCGCTTCATTGCGGTTTATCTAAGGCATTAACTTCTCAATTAATACATATTTTTTCCGATAGAATTAATTTTAAACGCGATATTCACAAGGGAGATCAATTCAAACTGCTATATGAAGAATATTCTTTGCATAATAAGAAAATTAGGACTGGAAACATTATTGCAGCCGCATTTATTATTAACGGTAAATTATATCAAGCGATTCGTTATCAGGATGACTACGGAATAGAAAATTATTATACACCGCGCGGTAAGAGTTTAAGCTTTTCATTGGTGCGTAAGCCATTGAAATATAAGCGCATTAGCTCTCCTTTTCACGAAAAGCGAAAACATCCTATTTTAGGAATTGTTCGTGCGCATAAAGGCGTTGATTTTGCTGCGCCAACAGGAACGCCGATTAAAGCAGCTGGAAATGGCAAAGTTATTTTTCGCGGTCGTCATGGCGGTTACGGAAACATAATAATTATTAAGCATAATCGCAAGTATAAGACTTTATATGCGCATTTATCAAGATTTGCTAAAAATGTTCGAGCGCGAAGCCGCGTAAAGAAAGGACAAATAATTGGTTATGTTGGACAATCTGGATTAGCGACGGGGCCGCATTTACATTATGAAATTAGAATTAATGGAAAATGTTATGATCCCTTAACTGTGAAATTACCATCTGCCGCGCCAATTTCAAAAAAAGAACTGCCAGTCTTCTTGGCTTATGCAAAGAAGATGTTGGATGCGCTGCATAAAGCATCGTAGGGAAAAATTTCTGTATTTTCTTGTACAATTTTTAAAAATTGGGTAGATCCTATGTAGGGGCGACCCTTGCGGTCGTCCAAATGGGCAGCCGCAAGGGCTGCCCCTACATTCGCCCAAACGGGCAGTTTTGTAGAGATCCTATGGAATCCCACAGAAAAATGGCGGGTTTAACAAATATTTACCTATTCACCACCTCCTGACTTGCAAGGACAGGTGGTTTTAACATTCGGATTACGAATATTAAAGAATTGACCTTTTTCAGTTTCCTTGTAATCCACAATTGCACCTTTTAAATATTGAATGCTGAATGGATCGGCTACAACAGATAATGATTTTTCGCTTTGTTGACCCATCTGTTTTTCAATCAGCGTGTCATCCGGATTAACAATCTCATCAAACGTTAAACCGTACTGTAATCCCGCGCAGCGTCCGCCAACAATAAAAATACGTAATTTTAAATTATCGTTTTTTTCCGCTTCAATTAAAACCGATATCTTTTCTGCAGCATTGTCGGTAAATGTGAGCAGATCGGATAATTTATCTTGCTGCTGTGATATAACTTTTTCGCTCATAAAAATATGCCTTTTTTATACCTCGCACGGTCATAATTTGCAAGAATTGGATGAAATACATCCATGTATTTTATCAAATTATGTCTGCGCGAGGTATTATAAAACAATAGGGGCATAAAATGCCCCTATGTTATTGATAAAATTCATGACTGTTCTTTAAAGGCCTCCCGAACGCGGTTGGTTTTGGCTTATTTTTTCTTCTTCGCTGCACGTCTATCCCTGATTTGCTTGCTTATTCCTCCTCTTATGCCTCCAGCCATGCCAACACCGCCTCTTGCAGCACCATCAAGTCCTCCTTTCATAGAGCCAGTACCGCTGGAGAATCCTTGCTTGACATTTTCTTCACCTTTTGCATATTCACCGAAGCTGGAAGTATTGCTGATCCATGTTAAAACTTTATCCGGCAGTATATGAATAAGCGAAAAAGCACGGTTAATCAATGCAATAACAAGTGAAATATAAATAATATCACAAGCGATAGGTTTTGCGATAGAAGTGCTTGCTCCATAAGCGCCCGTTACACCAATAACAGGAAGGAATAGTGCATTTAAAAATATAAATCCTACGCGGGCTATGAGCATAGCAAGTATTAAACCGAATATCATTAAGCTCGGACGAATAAATACATTGGTCATTAAATTAATTGCGGGTTCTGCGCGGCCATAAATCTCATGACCTTCTGGATGTGTTAGCCCCAGCGCGACCATAGGCGCTGCAACCATTGTTTCGGCAACTGCAATTAGCCACCCCAGCACACCAAAAAAGAAAATAATATAAGGAATAAGCGGTATGTATACCGCAGCGGTTAATCCTACTGTTAAGAGCATACCAAACACAATGAGCGCCGGAAAAACCATATAGTTTGTCATTAAAGTAAAGATATATCCCGCAGGCGACTCAGCGGAGCATATCCCGGCAAGAGCGGCCATACCTGTCAGAATACCAAATCCAATTATAAAAGCTGTTTCAACAGCCGAGACGATTTTATCTCCCCATGCCTGAAGCGCTATCATAGGATCCATGCCTTTGCCTAACGATACAAGACTAGGCAGAAAGCCATGTAATGCAACGAATCCTGCATGCCCATGAAATCCGTGTGTAGCAAACGCAGCCCATCCGCCTCCAGCAGCAAATAAAAGACCAAGAGGCGCAAATATTGATACACCCATAATTCCAGTTAAAATGCTTAATATAACACCGGATGCTGCAAATCCTCCGCCTGATGCATTATTGGGACCCAGATGAGATGGCGTGAGACCCGTATCATTTGCAACAGCATGTGTATATAGGCTGTTCACAAAGGTAGAATCATCATGTCCTGGTAAATTTGTAACATTTGCATAACTATGTGAGCCATACGAACCATCAAAATATTGTTTGTAATTATTAACTACGTTAGATCTTTCATCATTTTTTTTAGCAATATTATAATAGTACGCTCCTGCATTAGCCCATCCGTAATCAATAGCATCTTTCCAGAAGCCTTTAACTTCTTGAGAACCGCCTTCTCCATGCTGCGGAAGAGAATCTGCAACTGCATCATTTAAATTCTGTACAGTATTCTTCAAAACATCTCCATCAACAGCACTTGACCCTTGATAAACATAAGTTTTTGCAGCAGTATTTAGTGTATCTACCATTGCACTCATACCAGTAACTAGCGCAGCATATGTTTTTTGCCTATCCGTATCGCTTGTAGAACTCGGCTTAGGCCAATAGATAGAACCGCAATCAATCCCCGCCCCTTTTATTTTATCCGGCATGAAATTATATCCAACTTTATCGGAATAAGTGCTTCGATCAATTACTGGGACTAAGGTATCCATAGATTCAGTCGTATTAACCGATTGCTGATAAACACGATGCATACAAACTAAATTTTGTAAAACGCCCTTTCCAACATCTAGTCCGCTGGTTTTCGAAACTTGTGTGGATGGCGCTAAAATTGGTCCGCCTTTAGCTAAGTATGTTACGGTTGTTGTCCATAATGTATCAGCAGCACCGATACCTTGCACAACCACCCACATCATAAAAATCTGAATGATAGAATAACCTGAAACAGTAGGAACAATAAGCACAAATCCAGCAACAGAACGAAGCGGCACCCACAATGAATCTAGTTTTTTTCCTAAAAATTCACCTTGGTGAGCGGTATTAATGATAGAGGTTATAACCGTATATAAAATAACGATACTTGCAAGCGCCATCATTGCAATATTAAATTCTCTAAACATTGTATGTAGAATGCTTTCACCCGCACCACTAAGAACGCTCGGCATATTGCCGAACACCATTTTTAGAAATTGTAAAGATGTATCGTGCTTTGCGATATGAAAAATATCTTTAAAATGGATAATAGCATCATCTGCAAAAGCAGTACCAGAAAATAATATGAACAATGGAAATAACAGTAGTTTTATTTTTTTTATTTTTGCCTTTATCATGACTTTGCCTCCTCGTTGGTGGTTTGCCCATTGATCCATTCACGAATAGTGCAGCCTAGTTTATGATGTTTGATCTGAAAACGTAGAAAATGTGCGGCGCCAGCTTTTATTAGAATTAAAGCAGAAACAATTATGGCAAATATGCCTGCAATTATATGTTTATTGCAAAATAAGAAGAAAGTATAACCCAAACAAATACATGCAAGCGAAAGGTAAAACATGCATTCATATATAAGGTGTTTTGCGCGTTTTTGTAAATCATCTTCCGTAAGATCGAGACGAGCGACCGCTTCTTGAAAGGTTTCTCTGCGAGTTATTTTTTGCGCTTTAAAATAGGGCTTGAGCCAACGAAAAAGATAAGTGACATTATATTTTAGTTGTTTCCAGCCCAGCCAGCGGGGCACATCAATCATTGATTTCAACGTGCCGCCAATTACTTTGCGAAATATTTTCATATTATTTATTGCCTATTTTTCCAATGTGTTAATGTTTTCAATGGTTAATAATATACCATTATTTGCTAATTGCCATATAAAAACAAAAAACAACAAATGAACTGGCTTGACGTCAAAATTTGTACTAATATAAGGTGGCAATTAGGATTAAGGAAATCTTTCGTTTCGCAATAAAATCAAGAAACGAGCACGAAATGACTGTAAATATTCGCTTAATCCGTCATCCTGCGGCAAGCCGGTTGGGTATTAGAAGGTAGATGCCTTTCCCAGAACGCAGCAAGCTGCGGGGAATTAAACCCCAAGGGATTAAACGAATATTTACAAATAACTAAATTAGCAAAGGTAAATAACAATATGCCAGACTTAAGCACACTTAGCGCACACGAATTTTGGAAAGCTTATGAAGATCCGATGATCTATCGAGTTGTTTCTTTTATGGAAAGTGTTGAAAAATGGACAGTAGACGGTAATCCAGAGATCGAGGAAGCATTAAATAAACTAGGGCAAAGCTTTGAAGATATTACTCAATTTGAGCTAAAAAACGAAGAAAAATATATTGGTGTTATTTGTCATCTGCGTGCAGCTAGATTGCTTCGAATTTTGCAGACCATTGACACAACGCATCCTGGCTCCGCTTCTAAATTATTGATGTATGCGGAAGAAAACAATCAAGGACCCGAACATCCTACTGGATTATTTTTGCGACGTAATATTGTTTTTGAGAGACTGAGATTGCTTACTAGAGTATTTTCGCCAGAACGCTTGGCAATTGTAACGAAAGCTTTAGAAAAAGAAGATGAAGATTAAAATATTTATTAACTATATAATAATATTAGGCGTTTTTTTAATGTCTAATATGTTTTGTGCAGTGAACGCTCAATCAAGTTTTGACGCGCGCGCGTTTGTTGCGCGTCAAAATCAAGCAGCGCTTGAACAAGCACAAAAAAACAAACAAATTCTTAGAAAAAATGAAGAGGCTGTAAAAATAGCTCAAGAACAAGCAGCTCGCGATAAATCTGTTAGTAAAGATGTTTCTAGCAAACCTTCAACAGAAACAACGAAAGAAGACACAACAAAAAAATTCAATTTGACGACTCCACCGCCTTTTTGTAATTGCAATGACACTTACAGTAAATATAATTATAAAAGCAATTATTTATACGATCATCAAGGGGGAAAAGTTTATCAAATAGAACCCTACTGTAAATGCCGTTCTACGCCGACAACTGTAATCGGCACAATTGAATCAGGAACTAAAAATCAGACGCCTCAAGCTTCTACAAATAAAAAGCCAGAGGCTTCCGGTTGGAATATACGCTACTAACTTACTATTTTAAGAGGGAAAAGTATGTTTAAAAAATTTAAAATTCATAAAATCTTAGTTCAAACATTGCTTGTTGTTTTGCTTACTTCAATAACAAGTATTTCATTCGCAGCAGATATTGGATTTGAAAAATCTATTCTTAAGACGCTTAATAATATTAAAAAAATATTGACCATTAATAATCCGTCCCTTCCTTTAATTAATGCTGAAGCTACAAATATTTTTAACGATATTCATAAAATTTATGTAATGTTAACTGAATTGCCGCAAGACCAAGGGAACATTCAGGCGCGTTATATAGAAGAAGGTCAAGTTTTAACACCTTTTGTTAAAAAACAGAATAACGATCTCACAACCAAATTTAATAATTTTATTCAGTATGGTCAGTTTACGAATGCCCCTAATACATCACAACAAGTTTCGACAATACAGAATATGAGGGCTGCGGAAAAACAGCCTCATGGGTATACCGCCAGTGACGGCATAACCTATTCAACCACTTCAGCACAGTCTTTATTATCTGGAAATATGTATAGTTCAAGTGATAAAGCTCAACAAAATGCAGCGATCGATTTCATAAAAAATGCAAGCGGCGCATATTTTGCTGTACCTGCGCTGCCTGCTTCCGGTAAGAAAGGTATAGTATCGGAAGACAGATTAAAATATGCTGCTTATCAAAAAATGATGACCGCTATTCAATCATTAACAGCGGCAAATTTTGTTTCTAACTATGCAGATAGACTGCCCACAAAAATAGATTCATCAGGACAAGGCGAAGACTCAAGCTATATGCGATTATTAAACAATATGAATACAGCAGAAGCTTCAAATCAGGATTATTGGAAAAGCGGAATGGGCAGCAAAAGTCTATTTGAAAGAGCGCAAGCCTTCTTTACCGCGTTTTTCTCAATAAACTACACATTACATGATATTGATAAACAATTACGACAAATGAACTTACAAATGTCTGCGACGACCGCGGAAAATGCATTATTGCTTAGAGAAACTGTGGGTAATCAGCTTTACAAAGCAGTTCAGCGTCAAGAGCAATCTCAAGCAAAGTTTAAAGACAATAAATAAATATTTTAACTATTCAGCGATTTCCAAACCCTGTCATTCCGGAAGCGAGCGCCAGCGAGCTATCCGGAATCCATATTGTGTAGCGAATCCTCTATGGGGCTGGTGCAAACCGAATATTTTTGCTACAACCAAAAATATAAGGTGTTGATTTATATGGATCCACACTTTCGCGGGAGCCGGTGCTCAACTTGTCCCCGCGTTCGCGGGGATGACGATATTGAGTAATGACAAAAGGAACGGTTTGCTGCAATCCCATTGTAGGAATTTAGCAGAAAACCCGCACGTCTTACAAAACAAATCATAGATATCCTACAAAAAAATAATCTGGCTTTTGGTTTGCATTTTCAGATTATGCTATACACTTATTCATTGTAAATTTTCATTTTTTAATTTTAATCCAAGGAGGATTTTATTATGAGCAAATTAATTAGTGTAAAAGGTGGTCAAGTAGAGTTACCTGTGTTTGCCGCTATTCAGCTTAGAGACGATGATGGCGTCGATATAAGAAGTACAACATATAATCCCAAGGCTATTGCGGGAATTACTAAAGCCATAGAAAATATTTTAACTGCCAAAGGCATAGATTACGACATTCCAGGATTTGAAATCTTTGTGTCATTTGACGGAGAAAATTTCGTAAATTTAAATTCGTTATTTCCACCAAGATAATAACCATTTTAAAACCGAGTTATCTGTTAGATGGCTCGGTTTTTTTTCATATATTTTTCGGTAATTTATTATTTTTAACGTTAATTAATATTGAATTTTTGTAAAATCATGGATGTTTTGAAATGGCAGACTTAAATGATGAGAAAAAAATAAAGGATGCCGATAAAACATTTCACATCATCGAAGATGATGACGATTCTCCTGTCGAATTTCGTGTTTCAGCACTTGAACATTTCAACTCACAGAACAAATTAGGTAATCCTATCAAGATCACAACCGCAAAGTCATGGATTATGCTGTTGTCTATTAGTTTAATTATTGTTGCTATCATCATTTGGGGATTTGTAGGTAAAATTTCAACTCGCATTGCTGGACAAGGCATTTTGGTGACCGGAAAAGGAAGAATTTATACTGCAAACACCCCTAATTTATTAACAGGAACAACGGCTATCCAAAAAATTACAGTACAGCCTAAAGAAGAAATTCATAAAGGCGATGTTGTCGCAATACTAGATAATTCTTCTTTGCGCAGCAAGATATCCGTAAAGGAAGCCCATATCAAGCAGCTTCAATCAAAATACAATTAATTATCACAAATCTTTAAAAAAAACACGGAAGATTACCATTCTAATTTAATGCGTCATAACAAAGTTTTAAATAGCATTGTTAATTCCGAAGGAAAACATTTGCTGTATTTAAATAAATTACTGAACGAACAAAAACGATTGTTTTCTAAAGGATTTGAAACAAAACATAGTGTTGCAAATACCATGCAAAATTTTTACGAAACGAAGAACATTATCGAACAGGCACGTCTTCGAATTGTGCAGAATGAAATGGGTAAAGCAACGTTTATAGATCAATGGGAAGAACGTTTACGTAATTTAGAATTAAGATTGAATACCGAACAACATGGTTTAAAAGAGCTTAAAGCACAGCTTAAGATTGAAGAGCGTGTATATAGTCCGATTGATGGCGTGGTCGTAAGCGTTTTAAAAACGATAGGCGATACTGTTAAGGCGGGAGAAGAGATTATTAGCATTTCGACTAAAGGTTATGGAATGGATGCTTTAGTTTATATTACATCTCATGATGCTAAAAATGTTCAAATAGATATGGATGCATTAGTGTCGCCTGCAACCGTTAAACGAGAAGAATACGGCAGCATTAAAGGAAAAGTTGTTGATGTTTCGACCTATCCAACAACTGCAGATGCCATGATGGCAGTTTTACATAATCAAAGTTTAGTTAAACAATTTATTGAAGAAGGTGCGCCAATTGCCGTGCGGATTCGCCTAAAAAACAATCAAAATAATCACAGCAGTTTTGCATGGACATCGTCTAAAGGTCCTAATCAAACTATTACGCCCGGAACATTAGTTACAACAAGAATTGCCATTCGAGAACAGCCGCCCATAAGCTTAGTTATTCCAGCCTTTAAAAAATTGCTAAAGGTGGAATAGTGGCTCGTTTGTTTCCATTTTTATCAAAAAAACACGTGCGTACACCCACTATTATTCAAATGGAAATCACGGAGTGCGGCGCCGCAGCACTTACTATTATGCTCGGTTATTATGATTGTTATGTCCCGCTTGAGAAAATGCGTATTGAATGCGGCGTTTCTCGCGACGGCAGCAATGCAGAAAATATCATAAAAGCAGCGCGCCGCCGCGGCATGGAAGCTTATGGCATAGAAACTCAAAGCATTGACGCTTTAAATGATCTGAAATTGCCTTTTATTGTGCACTGGAATTTTAATCATTTTGTTATTGTCGAAGGCATTAGAAAAAATAAATATTATCTGAATGATCCAGCAACCGGACCGAGAACAGTTACGCGCGATGAGTTCGATCAATCATTTACCGGCATTGCTTTAGTTTGTAAGCCAAAAAAAGAATTCAAAAAAGAAGGCGAACCTTTTTCTGTTTACCGAGCATTGCTAAATAGATTAAAGGGCGAAGGCTCATCTTTTTCATTTATTGTTTTAGCAAGTTTACTGCTGGTTATTCCGGGTATTATGATCCCTGGATTTTCAAAAATTTTTATCGATGACATCCTAGTACGCCAATTTCACGATTGGCTGCCTCCTTTGTTGTTAGGTTTATTAATAACTACTATTTTAATGGCTGTTTTGACTTGGCTGCAGCGCTATCAGTTATTGATGATGCAGATTAAAATAATGGTCAACGCCTCAGCTAAATTTGTATGGCATGTTTTACGTCTGCCAATCAGTTTCTTTCAGCAACGGTTTATCGGTGATGTTCAAGAAAGACTTGGCGCTAATAGCCGTATTGCCGAATTGCTATCCGGCGAGTTGACAAGCAGCGCTGTGAGTCTCGTAACGGTCATATTTTACGGCATCATTATGGTGCTGCTAGATTGGCAATTATCAATATTTGTCATAATCGTTGCAATAGCGAATATGATTTTACTTTATTATATTGCGCGCAAAATCGCTGATATTAATCGTGTGTTTTTACAAGAACGAGGTCGATTGACGGGTATTGCCATGAATGGGCTTGAGATTATTGAAACACTAAAAGGAATGGGGTTGGAAAATTATTTTTTTAGCCGCTGGGCAACACAACATTCAAAAATTATCAATTCTCAACAGCGAATTATATTATTTAATCAGGTTGTTTCAATTTTCCCGACATTATTATATGGCTTTTTAACCGTTACTATATTGGGATACGGCTGTTGGCAAATTATGAATGGTTACTTAACAGTTGGAACATTGGTTGCATTTCAAGCTTTAGCAATGAGTTTTAATGCGCCTATCATGACGTTGTTAGGATTAGCCAGTCGACTACAGCAAATTCGCGGAGATTTGGCACGTTTAAAGGATGTAGAGCAGCATCCGATTGATCCTCGATTTGGAGACAAAAAACAAACGCTAGAAAACGAAAAACTAAAGATGAAAAATGATTTAGAAGAAGATAGTTCGTTATTTTCTGTTCAAGGGTCAGGATCCAAAGATGGTAATAGCCAAAAGATTTATCCTTGGATAGATAGAGCGTTGACTGAACAACAGCAAGCTAAGATTAAGGTAAGAGCTGCTGATTTGCCAGAGGAGAAAAAAGAAACGCACACCGAAATTGCACAAAAAGGAAACTTAATCTTACTAAAAGTTAAATTTGGTTATTCTGTTTTAGAGGAACCATTAATTAAAGATCTAAATTTAACACTGAAGTCTGGAAAAAGTATTGCTATTGTCGGCGCAACAGGATCTGGAAAGTCTACTATTGCAAAGTTGATTTGCGGTTTGTATCAGCCATGGGCTGGTGAAATTATATTAAATAATAAAACGCTTAAAGAAGTTTCTTCTGAAATTCTTGCGAAAACTTTGGCTTTTGTTGATCAAGATATCATGCTGTTTGAAGGGACTGTCTTAGATAATTTGACTTTATGGAAAGAAAACTACGATATAGACGCTTTGCAGAAGGTTTTATCTGATGCGTGTTTGTTGGATGTCGTTAATGAACGCGGCGGATTAAACAGTAGATTAATTGCAAGAGGTGCAAATTTTAGCAGTGGAGAAAAACAGCGTTTGGAAATAGCGCGCGCTTTATTGAATCAGCCGAAAATATTAGTTTTAGATGAAGCAACTTCTGATTTGGATGCGATTACAGAAGAACAGATTTGTAACAATATCAAAAAACGCGGCTGTTCGTTATTTATTATCTCGCATCGATTAAGTGCTATTCGTGATTGTGATGAAATTTTAGTACTCAATAAAGGCGATATTATAGAACACGGAACACACACTGAATTGTTAAAATTAAATGGACAATACAGACAACTTGTTAGTATGGGATAGATATAATCATGTCGTTATTGGATGAATTAACAGAAATAGACAAGCATAAAAACAAACAGGATTTACTTTATTCTGTTTGTGCAAAAATTGCTAAAGCAATGCATGTTGATGTACGGCGTCCTAATATTGATTTAGGAAAATTAGAAACGCCGGAGCAATTGCTTGCAATTGCAGATTATTCACAATTTCATGTTCGTAAAATTGATCTCGATAAAAATTGGTGGCGTTGTGATCATGGACAGTTATTGGTATTTCGAAAAGAAGATCAAACCCCTTGTGCAATATTATTAACGAAAAAAAAGGGACCATATCAATTATTTGATCCTTTAGATGGCAAATTACATCCGTTGACAGCAGAACTAGCAGCCACTTTAAAAAATCATGCTTATTATTTTTATCGTAGTTTTCCAAATAAAGCGATTAATTGTTTTAAATTATTACGCTTTGCGCTGTTTGGATTAAAAAAAGATATTATTCGTATTTTGGGCTTACAAATCACGATGTCGTTATTCGGATTGCTTATCCCAATCATGATGGGTGTTTTTTTTGATCAAGTCATTCCAGATTCTAATTTTAGCCTGTTATGGCAATTTGTCATCATATTGAGTGTCAGCACATTTACGACGATGCTGTTTAAGATAGCACAAGTCATTGGCATTAGCCGTTTAAAGCTAAAAAGTAATGTGACCGCGCAATCTGCCGTCTGGGATCGTTTGCTGCGCTTGCCCTTACAGTTTTTTAGAAAATATACAAAAGGTGATTTGGCTGTTAGGGCTGCCGGAATCGATAGTATTCAGCAAATGTTATCCGGCGCAATATTGACAACAATTGTTAGCGGCATTTTTTCTGTTATTACATTAGGTCTCATGTTTTTTTATGACTACATGTTAGCGTTAGGAGCCATAGCCCTAGCTTTAGTTTTAGTGTTTGCTAATACTATCGTTGTTATTATACAAATGAAATATCAGCGCAAATTACTAGAAAAAAAGGGCGAACTTGCAGATTTGCAATTACAGTTATTGTCTAATGTGAGTAAGCTGAGAGTCGCAAACAGTGAAGCGAGAAGTTTTAAACTGTGGAGAACATTATTTGATAAACAAGTAGGATTGTTTAAAAAAGCAAATATTATCATTATGCGTTTTTCCGTATTTCAAGCTATGTATTCGGTGTTGATTACAGGAGTATTGTTTACGATGGTTGTTATGCGCGGACAAATCTTATCGTTCGGCAGCTTTATTGCTTTTAGCGCAGCTTTCTCACAGTTTTTTGCGGCGATGATGAGTCTAGCCGGTATCGTCGCAACATCATTACAAATTGTTGTTTTATACGAACGTGTTCGTCCTATTTTACAAGCATCTGTTGAAGATCCAACATTAAAAAGCGATCCAGGCATATTAAAAGGCAACATCGAATTATCACGTGTCAGCTTTAACTATCCGGACGTTGATGTCCCTGTATTTAAAGATCTTTCTATAACAGTTAATCATGGCGAATTTATTGCTATTGCCGGCTCTTCCGGTGTTGGAAAATCAACACTGATGCGATTATTGCTGGGATTTGAACAACCGCAAAGCGGTCGTATTTTATATGATGGATACGATTTAAAAACATTGAACACTCACGTTGTCCGCCGACAATTAGGTGTCGTTTTGCAAAATAGCGCGATTTTGTCCGGGACAATTTATGAAAATATAGCGGGCGTCAATAATATTTCGCGAGATGAGGTGTGGAAAGCGTTAAAACTTGCTGAATTTGCCGAAGACGTTGTTTTAATGCCCATGCAATTGGATACCGTTGTTGCAGAGTTTGGGAAATCTATATCAGTTGGACAGCGGCAGCGATTACTGTTGGCTCGAGCGTTTGTAATGAATCCCAATATTTTAATATTTGACGAAGCAACGAGCGCGTTAGATAACACTACGCAGGAAAAAGTCATGAACAATATTAAAAACATGTCTGGCCCTAAAATTATTGTGGCTCACCGATTTAGCACCATAATCAAAGCAGATCGAATTTATGTTCTTGATCAGGGAAAAGTAACGCAAAGCGGGACATATCAAGATTTAATATCAAAGCCAGGCTTATTTCTTGATTTAGCAAAACGTCAATTAATCACCGGTCATACAACAAAAGAAGGACTCATATGTGATTTGTAGGTGGCCAACCTGTGGTAAATATCCGTTTAACCCCTTTGTCGACTTAAATTTATTCATTGGGCGACCGCAAGGGGCGCCACTACATTATTCAACATTCTGAACTTGTTCTCTCATTTGATCGATTAAGACTTTTAATTCAACTGACACTTGTGTTGTGATGGGGCTGATAGATTTTGATCCCAAAGTATTTGCTTCGCGATTAAATTCCTGCATTAAAAAATCCAGTCTCTTCCCTGCAATGCCGCCAGATTTTAAAATACGGCGTGTTTCATCGGTATGAATTTTAATACGATCTAACTCTTCTGCAACATCAGCTTTTTGGGCAAGAAAAACCATTTCTTGTTCTAAACGATCGTTATCCAATTCCAGTTTTGCTTCTTTAAACCGCGTTAATAAACGTTCTCGCTGAGCTTTCAAAATGCTTGGCACATGCTTGTGAACAACAACAGTTTCTTTATCTATTTTTTTTAGGCGCTCTTCTATAAAAGCTTTGAGCTGTTTGCCTTCGACTGCTCTAGCTTGATTTAATTTTTTAAGCGTCGATGTAAAAACACTTAAAACTTGTTTTTCTGCTTCTGGCAGCTTATCTTCATCGGCTTTTATAACGCCCGGCCAGCGTAAAATGTCTATTGGATTAATAGATGATTCATTTCCGAATTTACCTTTAATGGTTTGAAGCACCTTTTTCAAGCTTTGAAGGCTCGCTTGATCAATAGTAATATCGGAACTAATTTCACTTGCCGGTTGATAACGCAAAGTACAATCGATTCTACCGCGTTGTATTTCTGCTTTAACACATTCGCGTAAAACAGGTTCTAATTCTCGAAAACTTTCCGGAATTCTAAAATTAACATCCAAATAACGATGATTAACTGAACGAATTTCCCAATTTATTAAACCGAATTTATTTTGCGTTTGTGTCGTAGCAAACGCTGTCATACTTTTTATCATACAAATCTCTTCAATTAAAATTTAATCGCATATTAACACAAAATTTACTTAAATCTCATCACAACATACGTTAAACTTCATCTTTTTTAAAACAAAGAGGAATTCCATCATGCGCCCCAGCGAAAGAGCAAACAATCAACTCAGAAATATCACCCTAACACGGAATTACATAAAACATGCTGAAGGCTCAGTATTAGTAGAATATGGCGACACAAAAGTCATTTGTACAGCAAGTATTGTATCCGGCGTTCCCAGATTCCTCAAAGGGAAAAAACAAGGATGGCTAACCGCAGAATATGGAATGCTGCCAAGATCGACTGGTACGCGTTTAGACCGTGAAGCAGCTCGCGGTAAGCAAGGCGGGCGAACATTGGAGATTCAGCGTTTAATCGGTCGATCTTTACGATCTGCTGTAGATCTAAAATTACTAGGAGAAAATACGATTACTATAGATTGCGATGTAATTCAGGCAGACGGCGGAACACGCACTGCTTCTATCACAGGCGGCTGCGTGGCATTAGCCGATGCAATTCGTTATGCCTACAACAATAAAATAATATCGAAAAATCCCTTAAAACACTTAGTTGCTTCAGTTTCTGTCGGTATTTTTGAATGTGAGCCTGTATTAGACCTTGATTATATTGAAGATTCATCCGCTGAAACAGACATGAACGTTGTAATGAATGACGAAGACGGATTAATTGAAGTGCAAGGCACGGCGGAAGCTGCGCCATTCAGCGAAACTGAATTTTATGCTATGTTAAAATTAGCACAGGACGGCATTCGAGAAATCCTCAAAAAGCAAAAAGTAGTACTGGGATTTAATTCTACTGAATAATTCTAGATTCCACGGCTTGACCGCGAGATCCAAAATTCTAAAGCAAAACCATGATTAATAACTATTGAGGAGTTGGCGCTGAAGATGGTCTTTGCGTAGGCGGCACTGGTTGATCGGACTGTTTCTGTGTTTTGTAAAACAAGCTGCCAAAAAAAGATGTAAGTCCTTTCCCTTTCGCTGGTTGGCTTTTTTTAGACATGAACGCAGCAAATTTCCCTAGATTTAAAGATTCAAGCACATCTAGACTAAAAGCTAAAGGATCGCTGACATCAGGTTCAATAATACAGGCATCAACTAAATCAGCTTTCTTATGTTGTTCTGATCCACCAAGATTATTTATTATATCTAATGTATTATTTGTTTTACCTGCCACAATTATCACCCATTTTAGTTTTTAACATCGCCAAAGCCTCTTCAATTGTTTTAATTGGCAGCGTGTGATTTTCATATTGTGCTTTTGGAGACATTGAAAAATCGCCCAATAATGTCTTAGATATATTCGTAGAAGCGGCATTATAATCAATAACTTGCGGCTTTTTGTCCATTTTCCTGATTTGCATGATTTTTTCGGTCAAAATACTCTTGATATTTTGAGGTAAAGGACGAGGCGTGTTTACACCAATAGATGCAACGGTTGGAACATGACCATTTGTAACACCGATTAAATATTGTTGTCCGTTGATTTCATACAATATAGTAAAAACATCTTGTTTTGTATTAGTTTTGTTCATAACGGCTACAGTATATTTTGCAAATATTAAGAAAACCTTAAGAGTTTAAATTGTCAATAAAATCAATTACCTTACTCCTAAATACCGCATATATTATAGTAGATAATTCTAAATTCGGCAGCTATACCTTGTGCGGTTATAATTTGCAGAATTATAGCGCCGCTATTTTTTGTCCTGCGCTGTTTTTAAATCGCACGGAATAGTTATTCATATTCTCAAGATTTAAAAACAGTGCAGGACGAAAAAAAGCAAGCTAGAAACCGAAAATTATGACCGCGCAAGGTATAAATGCTACTGCCATATTTAGGATAATAATTGTTTATCTACATACAGTCTTGTAGAATGCTTTAATCTTGCGGGTGTAGTTCAATGGTAGAACTTCAGCTTCCCAAGCTGATAACGTGGGTTCGATTCCCATCACCCGCTCCAGTGAAATCAATGGGTTACAAGATGAGTAAATTGTTAAAAATTTTCGGTATTACAATTGGCGTTATTGTTTTATTACTCGTTTTAGGCGGTATCTTAATTGTTAATTTCTTTAATCTGAATAGCTTAAAACCGATTATTTCTCAAAAAATTTACGAACAGACCGGCAGACAGATGGTACTTAAGGGTGATATTCATTGGACACTCTTTCCAACTTTAGGTTTTGATCTCAACAACGTTCGGCTAAATAATTTAAAAACGTTTGGCAATCAACCATTTGCGTCAGCTCACAAAATTATTGTTAATATAAAAGTATTACCGTTATTATTGCATAGACATATTCAAAGCAATAATTTAACAATCGACGGACTCACTGTTAATTTAATAAAAAATAAAACGGGTATTGCTAATTGGAAATTTAACACGACTAAAAAATCGGCTACTA
>CBDVDN010000001.1:0-23060 GCA_965372775.1 uncultured Gammaproteobacteria bacterium | reverse complement strand
CATGCTACGCGGTAAATCCAATAACATAAACCGAGTGTGGCGACAGCAGATAATATGGCGGCAATTGGTTCAAAGGTTGTTGGGACAATTCGTAAGGCATCGGCGCTTTGTTTGATCGCAAAAGGAATAGCAAGTATGACGCCGACAAGTGATGCGCCAGCTACAATACCACAAGCTAATAATAAAGCATTCTGCAGACCGATATTAACATGCGGATGTCCAGCTTTATCATAATCGATTCCGTGACATTTATAACATTTTCGCTGCACAATGTAGGACAAAAGACCGCCTATAAAGATCGGAACAGAACAGGCAAGCGGCAAATAAATCCCAAGACCCACAGCTAAAACTGGAAAACGTAATCCTTTCCAAGCTTTTAATATTTCATCAATTAGAATACCAATAAAACCGATAATTACGCCGGCGCCTAACATATACCAAGGCAGTTGATGATTGAAAACAGCTTTTGCTACAGCCGCCATCAATCCAGCTTGTGGTGCAGAAAGCATTTGATCATGTGACATGCCTGCATGCGGGAAAACGCCGCCGATGCCGTAAGCATTAAACAATAAAGAAAGGATTAGGGGTAAAATCAATGCTGCAATAATTACGCCGAATATCAGAACTACTTGCTGTTTCCACGGTGTTGCTTCGACAATTGCTCCGGCCTTCATGATTTGAACGGATTCATTTGTTAATACAGCAGAAGCGCCTATAAAAGAACAAACGATAATCGCAAAAGCAGCTATGTTTTTAGCATAATTCGGATGTGCTTTGAGATGCACAAATGGGCCTAAAATGAGTAATAAAATGAGTGATAATATTAGCAGTGCAGAAAGTAGCAAACCAGATCCAGGGCTATTTGACGAACCGACAAGTGCTGCAAAATAGCCGGATATTGAAGAAAATACAAATCCAGCGATCAGGATATATAAGATATCGATTCCAACCAGCGCCGCATAAAATCCTTTAGAAATGCCTAAGGCATGTGCGGACATAAAAGTAAAAAGCTGTAATAGACATAAGATCAATAAAAAAATGATGCCCCAAAACACATAATTAATAGGGATATCGCGATCGGTTCGAAGGATATGATGTCCGCGACCTTGGCGTTGTTCATGCAAGGAATCCAATGAGGCTATTACGCCTTTTACAACAGGTTTAAATAAGGTAACCAGTGTCCACAATCCTGCTATGACCATTGTGCCGACGCCGATATAGCGAATATAGTCTGCCCATATTTGGTTTGCGCTTGCGGCGGCATGTCCGGCTAGCGGAATTCCGTAATGCATGGATAATATAGGAACGCCCAAAACCCATCCGATTATGACGCCGACAAAAAGACTAATGGCGACACTAATGCCGCAAATATAGCCGGCAGCAATAACAGCGGGAGAGAAACCCAAGCCGAAACCGAATAATATTTTTCCTTTAATCAGCCAGAATTGATAGCTATCCGCTAAGATTTTAAATCCATTTTGGAGAAAACCGATGGCTGCAGAAATCAAGCCGCCCAATATAATGGGTCTCAATTTAGTATCTTCTGCTGCGCTGGCTTTCATAACTTGACCTACAGCAGTTCCTTCCGGAAACTTTAATGTTTTATCTCCTAGAAGCGCGCGGCGCAAAGGAATGCTAAATAAAACGCCTAAAATTCCGCCGGTAGCAGAAATGCCGACCATTTCCCAATAATTAAATTTCGTCCAATAATGCAAAATAATGAGCGCCGGCAGCGTAAAAGCAATACCTGCGGTTAGTCCTTCTCCGACTGATGCGGCTGTTTGAACGATATTAATTTCCAATACGTTGTAATTTCGGAATAAACGCAGCACACTGATAGCGATAACCACTGCTGGAATCGATGCTGAAATGGTTGTTCCGACTTTTAAACCTAGATAAGCGTTTGATGCAGCTAAAATAACAATTAAAAATATCGATAAAATAACGCCTTTTATTGTGATTTCCGGCAATAGTTTTTTTGAAGATGATCCCATAATGCCCTTTTTAAAGAATACAAAACTTAATATCCTACAGAATAATCAGTTAAATTTCAAACCAAATGTCCAATTGATTCTGAAATTCATCCCATCCGATATTTTTAATAGAAGAAAAAAGCTGTACTCTCACGCCGCATGAATATTGACAAATAAACTTTTCAAGTTGATTTAAAGTGTTTTTTTGAGCGCTGTAACTTAATTTATCTGCTTTAGTTAATAAAATATGAACGGGCAGGTTGACGATGCTTGTCCAGTTTAATATTTGTTGATCAAATTTTTTTAATGGATGCCGAATATCCATTAGCAGTACCAAACCATGCAGACTTTGTCGATCACGTAAGTATTGATCAATTAGATGCTGCCAATTTTGCCGTGTTTTTTCGGGGACTTTAGCATAGCCATAACCCGGCAAATCGACTAAGCGGCGTTTTTCATCTAAAGAAAAGAAATTAATAAGCTGTGTGCGCCCGGGTGCTTTACTTGTTCTAGCTAGTTTTTTTTGGCTTGTTAGAATATTTAAAGCGCTCGATTTTCCAGCATTTGATCGTCCAGCAAAAGCGACTTCAATGCCTTCATCCGGTGGAAATTGTCGAACGCTTGCTGCGCTTATTAAAAACGTAGCTTGTTGGTATTTGGGTTTGGTCATATTTTTCTCTTTGTCATATTAATGAATGACTATTGTAAATGATATGGCAGATCGTTTACAATTCATATTTATATTATCCTAGATTCGGCAGTTGAATGCTGCTGCGAGGTATTTACTCAATAAGTCATAGTAAACACAAATCTTGTTATTCTTGCGAATGCGGGGATCCATATTCCATAATCCTTTAAATACAGACAAATAGAGGATCTGTGCGCAATATGGATTCCAGGTAAGCGCGCAGGACGCGCTTTCTGGAATGACAGAAACGGTGCTGTTTGCCGCGGGTTATTGAGTACTTACGAATTGAGCAGGTAATTTATTGATTTTAAGGCAAAAGGAAGATTGAGAGTTGAGAGGTTATTCCGCTTTACGGCGAATTTTATAAAATCCTAAACTTCTCATATCTGATTTTTAGCGCCTAGATTAAGCATATTAAGGATTTGATGGTATGAGCGATAAACAAGAACAGTCAGTGAAATATATCATAAAATCTTTAGGATTTTATCCTGAAGACGGTTCTCCATCAGCATGGATAAAATCTTATTCTAATCACCATAATTATAAAATCAAAGTTGATATAAGCGCACAGCAAATTGATTACGGCAGTAAAATTACTTTAGGCGATAGAACGACGTGTAATTTTAAAGCCGAAGAAAATTTTGTTGTGCTGGAATGCGTTAATCGCTTACTGGAAAAAGGATACAAACCCAAAAATATAACATTGGAGAAAAAATATCCAGCCGGTCATCGTCATTCTGGGAAATTAGATATTTGCATATCTCGTGATGATGGTTCTGAATATTTATTGATTGAATGCAAAACATGGGGTAAAGAATTTGAAAAAGGGCTTGATAAAATTAAAAAAGATGGTGGGCAACTATTTACTTATTTCAAATTTAGCAATAAAGATTATCGCTTGGTAAAAGTAGGAAAAGTGGGCTGTTATCTACATGGTGATGGTTTAGCCAATGTGATTCATTCGGATGGTTTAGGCAGTTTTAAACAAACAGAAGAATATAAATGCAAACTAAAAAAAACAGAAAAAGATTTCCCAAAGGAAAATAGGCAGTTTGATTTAGTTGTTTCTAATCCGCCTTATTCTGTGCAGGCATTTAAACAAAACGCACGTGATTATTACACTGAAAAAGATTTTGATCTTTATTCAAGCTTAACAGACAGTAGTTCTGAAATTGAAAGTTTATTTGTAGAGCGAACTAAGCAGTTGCTTAAAGACGGCGGTATGGCTGGTATTATTTTGCCGAGTTCTATTTTAAGTAATATGGGCATTTATACAAAAACTAGAGAACTGATTTTACAAAATTTTGATATTATTGCCATTGCTGAATTAGGCAGCAATACTTTTATGGCAACTGGCACAAATACTGTGACATTATTTCTAAGACGCAAAAATAACTATGACAGTATTAATTTAAAGAAATCAATAAAGACTTTTTTCACAAATTTACAAGATGTAACGCTGAACAAAATTGAAAAACCAGTTTCTAAATATGCGGCGCATGTGTGGGGCAACATTTCATTTGAAGATTATAAAACTTTACTAGAAAAGCATCCTAATGAAATTATACAGCAGCATGAAATTTATCAAGACTATCAAAAGAAAATAAAAGCCAAAAATGAACAGGAAAAATGGGGGGAAATTCTAAAGCTAGAGCAAGAAAAGCTTTTCTATTTTATTCTTGCCTATCCACAAAAGGTTGTATTGGTAAAAAGTGGGACAAAATCAGATGAAAAACAATTTTTAGGTTATGAATTTAGTAACCGCAGAGGTAGTGAAGGCATACATCCCATACAGCGAGGCAAAAGCATAGATGAATGCACGAAACTTTTTGATGCTGATATTTTCGATAATCCAGAAAAAGCGAGTACTTATATATATAAAGCCTTTCAAGGAGATTTTGATTTCAAAATAGATGAAAGTCTGCAAAAAAATGTTTTTCGTTCTAATTTAATTGATATGCTTACATTTGATCGTGTAGATTTTGAAAAAGAGGTTTCTCTTGCGATTAAAAAAAAAGTAAAGTTTAATTTTAAGTGGAAAATAAAAAAAATGGATGAGGTTTGCATAATTAAAGGCGGTGATGGTTTCCCCAAAAGATATCAAGGCAATAAAAACAATAAAAATATTCCATTCTATAAAGTTTCAGACATGAATTCAGAAGTTAACAAAAATATAATGTCTGTTTCAAATAATTATATTGATATGAAAACCTTAAAAGAAATTATAAAGGCTACGCTTTTTCCAATAGAATCAATAATTTTTCCGAAAGTTGGAAGAGCGATTGATACAAATAAAAAAAGAATGTTGGGTGTTGAAGGAGCAATAGATAATAATATAATGGCTGTAATGGTGAAAAATAAAGCTATTTTGAATCCTTATTTTCTATTTAATTATTTTCAGTTTTTTGTTGATTTAACTGAATTAGCTTCTGCTTCAAATCCTCCGTCAATTTCCGCGGCGAACTTATCTAAACATAAAATTCCTCTTCCCCCAAAAGCCATCCAAGAAAAAATCGTATCTGAAATTGAGGTTTTAGGAGGAAAAGAAAGACGACTTTTTGATGAAATTGATGAATTTAAAACGGCTATCTTTGATTTGATGGGCAATTTATCAACACAGGAAAAAATTAAGCTAGAGAATATTGCTTTACTCTTAAAAAGAGGAAAATCAACAAAATATGACAACTCTAAAATTCAAATTATAAAATCTGGACAAGCAAGGGGATTTAAGGAGTTTGATTTTACTCAAAAGCATTATGTGGCGAAAAATTTTATTTTGGATGAGAGAAAGTTAGAAAAAGGAGATATACTTATCAACTCTTCAGGTGTGGGAACAGCAGGTAGAGTTACTTTGTTTAATTTAGAAGGCAATTTTGTTGTAGATAGCCATATAACAATATTAAGACCAGACCAAACAAAAATTTTCCCTCGTTTTGTTTTGCATAGTTTGGCTAAAATAGGGTTTAAAACGATTGAAGCTATGGCTTTGGGACAAAGTGGACAAATTGAACTTGCAGTTAAAACCATTCAAAATATAAAAATTCCTTTTCCTTCGCTTTCCGATCAAAAAAAAAATCATTTCTCAAATAGAAAATATAGAAAACAAAATAACAGCTATGCAAAAAGAATTAGTTGAAATTCCAAAACAAAAAGACGCTGTTTTGAAGAAGTATCTTTATTCATAATATATTTAGGTCAAATTTATGAGCAACAATCAAAAATTAAACTTTGAAGAAACAGAACATCGTCCTCTAAAAGATTTTGTAGAAGAAGCCTACTTAAATTATTCGATGTACGTTATTTTAGATCGTGCTTTGCCGCATATTGGAGATGGATTAAAGCCGGTTCAGCGGCGCATCATTTATGCGATGTATGAATTAGGCTTAAAAAATAGCGCGAAATTCAAAAAATCTGCGCGTACGGTCGGCGATGTTATCGGTAAATATCATCCGCACGGTGATTCTGCTTGTTATGAAGCGATGGTCTTAATGTCGCAATCCTTTTCTTATCGCTATCCGCTTGTAGATGGTCAAGGAAACTGGGGTTCGTCCGATGATCCGAAATCTTTTGCTGCTATGCGCTATACTGAAGCGCGTTTATCGCCTTATGCACAAACATTGCTAGCCGAACTTGAGCAAGGAACAGTTGATTGTTCGCCGAACTTTGACGGAACGCTTGAAGAACCGGTTTTATTTCCAGCGCGTTTGCCGAACATTTTATTAAACGGTTCGACGGGTATTGCAGTCGGCATGGCAACAGATATTCCGCCTCATAATTTAACAGAAGTTGCCCGTGCCTGTATTCAGTTGCTTGATAACCCGCAGACAACGCTCGAACAAATTTGCAGCATTATTCAAGGACCGGATTTTCCGACTGATGCGGAAATTATTACGAAGCAAAGTGAAATCTTAGAAGTATATCGCCGCGGGACGGGCAGTGTTCGCATGCGCGCAGTTTATAAAAAAGAAGACGGCGAAATCATTGTAACGGCATTACCGTATCAAGTATCCGGTGCTAAAATACTCGAACAAATTGCACAGCAAATGCGGGCAAAGAAATTACCGATGATCGAAGATTTGCGTGATGAATCAGATCATGAAAATCCAACGCGGCTTGTACTGATTCCGCGCTCTAATCGAGTGAATTGCGATACGGTTATGGCACATTTATTTGCAACAACTGATCTGGAAAGAAATTATCGCGTTAATTTAAACATTATCGGACTTAATGGCCGTCCGCAAGTAAGAGGGTTGAATATAGTTTTACAAGAATGGCTGGTTTATCGAACGGAAACGGTAACAAGGCGATTACAATATCGACTTGGAAAAATCTTAGATCGTTTACATATTTTAGATGGCTTAATGATTGCGTTTTTAAATATCGACGAAGTGATTCGTATTATTCGTCATGAAGACGAGCCGAAAAAAATACTAATGAAACGGTTTAAATTAACTGACAAACAAACCGAAGCCATTCTCGATTTAAAATTACGTCATCTTGCAAAATTAGAAGAGACAAAAATTCTAGCCAAACAAAAAGAGCTTTCAAACGAGCGTGAAAGTTTAGAGGAAGTATTAAATTCCAAGCAGCGTTTGAAATCACTTATTCGTAAAGAATTATCGGAAGATGTAAAAAATTATGGTGATGCGCGCCGTTCACCGATAGTCGAACGAACTGAAGCGCAAGCGATAAAAGAAGAAGATATGCTGCCGACCGAACCGATTATGATTGTTTTATCTGCAAAAGGCTGGATACGTTCTGCAAAAGGACATGACATTGATCCTGTAGCGCTGAGCTATAAATCTGGTGATGCTTATCAGTCTTCGGCGCGAGGTAAAAGCAATCAGCTTGCTGTTTTTATTGACTCAAGTGGACGCGCATATTCGTTGCCGGCACATACATTGCCTTCAGCAAGGGGGCAAGGAGAGCCGTTGACTGGGCGGACAAACCCGCCGGCGAATGTAACGTTTAAAGCTGTATTAATGGGAGATGCAGATCAATATATTTTAATGGCTTCTGATTCGGGTTATGGTTTTGTTGTTAAATTAGGCGAGCTATTTAGTAAAAACCGAAACGGCAAGGCAATTTTACGATTGCCGAACTATGCGGAAGCTTTACCTCCGCAGCTTATTGCCGACCTTGAAAATGATTTAATCATTACGATAACTAATCAAGGGCGAATGTTGATTTTTCCAGTTAAAGAATTGCCTATTTTATCAAAAGGCAAGGGAAATAAAATCATAAATATTCCGAGTGCGCGAGCAGCGACTCGAGAAGAATTTGTTGCAGCAATTGCGGTATTCAGCGAAAATCAATCGTTAAAACTTATTTCCGGTAAAAGGCATTTTACATTAAAATTAAAAGACCTAACGCATTATCGGGGCGAGCGAGGTCGGCGCGGTAACAAACTCCCGCGTGGTTATCAGCATGTTGATGGGGTTATTGTTTCAGAGGATGAATAAAGAATACTACCCAATATGAAAAGCATCAGAAAAATAGGTTGGGCTAAGTGCCTCTAAGCAAGATAATATTTTCTAAACTAGAATTTGTTTTGTTCTGTAAAAAAAGATATGAAACATTAGGAACGTGCACGGAATAACTCCCGCATCTAACGCCCAGATGGTAGGTAGATTTGGACGCACGAAGTGCGCTGCTTTGCCGCAAAATACAGGGATGTATTTAATCAAAAAAATAACGCGCATAGTATCTCTATGTAAGTTGTTTTTTGATTGAAGAACGTTCAAAAATTTGACAGGATAAAATTTTGACGCGCGCAAGCTCCGCGAAGCGGTGAAATACATGGACGTATTTTATCCAAGATACCTGTCAGACGGGATGTTAGATGCGGGAGTTATTTCATGCGCGTTCCTTAATTAAGCGTAGCCCAACAATCTTGTTGTGCTGCGCTTAGATGATACATTGTGGTATTATCTTATACCTCGCGCGGTCATAATTTGAGGTTTTTAGCTTGTTCTTTTTTGCCCTGTGCTGCGTTTAAATCTTGGGAATATGAATAACTATTCCACGCGATTTAAACGTAACGCAGGACAAAAAGTAACGGTGCTAAATTCCCTCAAATTATGACCGCGCGAGGTATCGTAAAACAATCATTGTCGCAATCTTCAAATCGGCGGTAATTCTGTGATCGACCATCTTGGGCACGCCTGTATACTCAGATCATCTTTCTGTCCAACCATTAATCGCTGACAGCCGGTAAATGCAATCATTGCGCCATTATCAGTACAAAATTCAAATCGCGGATAGAATACTTCTCCTTCTAATTTTTTCATTAGTTTGTGCAGACCTACTCTTAACATTCGATTCGCGCTTACACCACCAGCAATAACCAAACGCGATAGTTCTGTTTCCTGCAATGCGCGCTTACATTTAATGACCAACGTATCAACAACTGCTTCCTGAAAAGCACACGCAATATCCGCCTTAGTCTGCTCATCACTGCCGGCTTCCATCACTGTATTTCTTACAAATGTCTTTAATCCGCTAAAACTAAAATCCAAGCCGGGTCGATCTATCATCGGACGCGGAAAGGTAATTCGTTTTGAATTGCCTTTCTCGGCTAATGCCGCTAACGGCACACCGCCCGGATAGGGTAAACCTAAAAGCTTTGCCGTTTTATCAAATGCCTCACCTGCCGCATCATCTAAAGACTCACCCAATAATTCATATTGTCCAATACTGTCCACCCTAACCAGCATCGTATGTCCGCCGGAAACGAGTAATGCTATAAAGGGGAATTGAGGTTTAGGATCTTCCAACATCGGCGCTAATAAATGAGCTTCCATATGATGCACGCCTAATGTCGGAATATTTAGCGCGAAACCTAAACTTCGCCCCACAGCAGCGCCTACCAATAAAGCACCCATCAGCCCTGGCCCAGCAGTATAAGCAATCCCTTCAACCTGCTGTTTGGAAAGATTAGCATCAGATAATGCTTGATCGATCAATGGCAATATTTTCCTAACGTGATCACGAGAAGCCAGCTCCGGTACAATCCCGCCATATTTTGCATGAATTTCAACTTGACTATATAACGTATGCGACAACAAACCTCGCTCACTATCATATAAAGCGATGCCTGTTTCGTCACAAGATGTTTCTATTCCTAATACGCGCATTAAATAACTACTCTTTCTAAACGATTTTTACATCTTTTCCACTCAGGAAGCACACTATCTAATAACCTATAAAACTTATTGTCATGTTTAGAACATAACAAATGACACAATTCATGCACAATAACATAATCAATACAATATATCGGAGCCTTGATCAAATCAGAATTTAACATAATAACATCCATCTTATTATTACAGCTTCCCCAGCGTTTTTGCATTCGTCTCAGTTTAACAACTGGCTCTGCTGCGCCGCGCTCTAAAAATTCTGGTAGATAAAACATCATGCGTTTATCCATTAATGCTTTTGCATGAGAAAAATACCACGCCTGCATAAGTGTTTCCGCCTGTTTATTATCATTCGGACTTGGAATATGCATATTAAAAAAGCGCCCAATTAACTTTAACTGCGGCGCGTCCGCCTCTCTTATCTTTAATCGGTATTGCCGTCCTAAATAACAATGCGTTTCTCCACTCACATATTTTCTTTTTGGCTGTAAAGGATGAAACTGCTCAAAATAATCAACCTGCTTGGCAATCCAAGATGCGCGCTTTTTTAATAGCCGGTAAATATTTTCTAATTCATAACGCACTGGAATATTCACTGTAATTTCAAGATTCGGATGCACTGTAATAGAAAAATTTTTACAATCTCGCTTTTTTACACTCACTAAAAATTGTCGATCGCCATATTGCACACTTAGCATTATGTTCTACGCGTTTCAGCAATATCAAGACATTGTTTTACCAGCTTTTCATGATCCTCACCAGAAAAAATCAGATTAAATTTATCTTGAATAGCATATAATATGTCATCCATATTCAATCCCATACGCTTTTTCACATCATTATTATCTATCCAATCAACAATACGATGCTGCTCGATAACATCATGAATCTGTAAAGCCGTCTCTGCAATTTCGTCCGAAGGAATAAAACTTACCTCACCAGTTTGACAAAGAATTTTTTTAAGACAGCCAAAATATGCTTTTGCCGAACCATAATGCTCAAGCTTATCAGGAATATCATCTCCCGTTCGATTGATGACACAATCACTCGCGTTATTTACTTTATTCAGATATTCGCTGTCCTTTATGCGTCCCGATCGAAAATCTTTAATCGCCCGATCAATGAGCTTAGAAAAACGCTCATAAAACACAGGGTCTTCTGATTTACGCATTTCAATGGTACGCTTCGTTCGATGCGCAATTGTATCCGCCTTAGCAGCATCACTCGACAGTTTTTCAAGCTCTTCCTTAAACGCTTCTTGATTAAAAACATTAATTAGCGGCGTAATTTTTTCAACTTCTCCCGCACCGACATGTGTATCAAGCAATTTCTGAATTTTGCCTTCATATTCTGCAAAATCAATGGATTCAGCATACCGTCTACGTACCGATATACGAAGCTTAGAAAAAAACTTTAGATCGCATCGATATTGTTCAATTTTTCCCGCCGGCGTCCGCTCATAAAAATCAACATTCGAGAACGCTATTGCCATTGTTCTTGCATAATTCGACAGCCGTTCATAAAATTTATGCCGCAATGCATCGCTCGCTAAAATCTGTTCATATTCTTCTTCATCAAAACGATTTCGAATGGTGTTAAACGTACCCCAAAGTACCGAATGTTTTTGCGGAAGCGTATCTATTTCTTTTGTAATATCTGTCAAAACATTAATTAAATCTTTCTGCTGAAATTCCTCTAATTTTTTATAAACATCCAGCGTATGATTAATATTTTCCAGCACGCCTAAATAATCAAGAACATATCCATACTCTTTGCCGTCATACAGACGGTTTACTCTTGCCATCGCCTGCAAAAGCGTATGATCTTTTAATCTTCGGGCAAGATATAAAACCGTATTGCACGGCGCATCAAAACCAGTCAATAATTTATCTACGACAATAATAATCTCTGGAGATTCAGAAAATTTAAACCTATTAATTATACCGTCATTATATTTTTGCTCGCTGCCGTACTGCTTCATCATCGCATTCCAAAACTGATGAATGCTTTGTTTATTCTTGGCATAAATATTCTCTTCACCTTCACGTTTATCCGGCGGCGAAATCAGCACTTCTGATGTAACTTCCCCAAACTCATCAAGATATTTTTTATACAGCAGCGCAGCGTCTTTACACGGCACAGCTAATTGCGCCTTAAATCCCGTTCCTTGCCAATTTTCATGAAAATGCTCACTAATATCCCACGCAATCGCCTTAATAGTCTGCTCTGCTTTATTAATCTGCGAAGGCGTTGAAAACTTTCTTTTTAAATCCGCTTTTTGTGCGTCGCTTAATTTTTCAGTAATACGCTCAAACCATGCATCAATGCCATGTTTATCGACATACTGCGCAACATGCCGTCCTTCATAAAGCAACGGCACAACCACCTTATCTTTGACCGCCCGCGTCATCGAATATGTATCGATCATTCCGCCAAACTGTTCTACAGTATTTTTATTTTTTTTCATGACGGGCGTGCCGGTAAATCCGATATAACAAGCATTCGGCAAAACAAGGCGCATATTTGCATGATATATGTTGTAATGTGTACGATGCACTTCATCAGCCAGCACAAATATATTGTCGTCCATATTTTTTACAGCATGCCGCCCAACCGCCGCTTTGAATTTATGAACCAGTGTTGTAATAATACGCCCTTTATTTTCCCGCAATAATTCCGCAAGATGCTTACCGGTAGTTGCCTGAACTAATTCCTTTCCACAATGTTTAAACGCCGCATAAATCTGATCATCTAAATTATGACGATCTGTAACCAATACGATTCTTTCTTGTGAAATATCAGAAGAAAACGCAATCATTTTCGCCAACATAACCATCATGAGCGATTTTCCGCTACCCTGCGTATGCCAAACAACGCCACCACAGCGTCTGCCTGCTTGATCTCTCAAACAAATCCGCGCCATTAATTTTTTAACGCAAAAATACTGTGGATACCGCGCGATTTTCTTCTCGCCGTTATCAAACAAAATGAAATGATAAATTAATTCCAAAAAACGCTCACGGCGACATAAAGCAAAAACAAGCCGATCCTGTTCGGTAACTTTACGTTGTATACACTGCGCACCATTTTCATAGACGGGCGCTAACTGATCTCTGATCTGCATTTGTTTATATGTTTGATCGACCTGTTCATCTGTTAAAGGCTGCGTAACTAAACGCTGCAGTTCCTTTTCATAACCTTCTATTTCTTCACGCCATATCGACCAAAATTTTTCCGCAGTGCCGGTCGTTGCATATTTTGCTTCATTCTTAGAAACTGCCAATAAAATCTGAGAATACTTAAATAACAGCGGAATACCGTCATCTTTTTGATTTCGAATATGCTGTGAAACTGCTTGTTTTATAGGCTCTTTAATATTCGGCGATTTGCATTCAATAATAGCTAAAGGAATACCGTTAACGAATAAAACGATATCCGGCACATAAGATTTAAAGCTTCCAGCAGCGCGTTTAACGCTGAATTCTTCCGTCACATGATAAACATTATTTTCGGGGTGCAACCAATCAATATAATTCAGCGTAAAACTTCTTCTATTGCCAGCTATTTTCTCCTGAAAGCTTTTTCCAAAACATAAAAGCTCATAAATTTTTTCGTTCGTGCGAACTAAACCATCAAACGGTATTTCTTTTAATGCCCGTACTGCGCTAGAAATATTGTTTTCGGAAAATGAATATCCCTCACCTTTATAATTAAATTTATTATTCGCCTGAAGCCATTCAATCAGCACATCATCCAGCAAAACATTCGACGTTTTCCCGCCGCGAAGCGCCAAAGCCTTCTCCGGCAGCAAATACTCCCAGCCTAGATTTTTTAATAACTGCAATGCTGGATTTTTAGAAATATTTTTTTCATCAAACTGTATAGTTGCTTCCCTTAATTGTTTTATATCAGTCATAATAAATTTCCTTTAGTATTTTAAAAATTTGAGTAGGTTAGGCTAAGCGCCTCACGGCGATTGACCCAACCTACTATCTATTTTTTTCAATTTCAGAAAAAAACAAAATTGCCGATGCAGTTGTATGTAAAAGATATCCTGTAACATATTGAGGAATTGATTCTTTTCTTGTTCCTTCTCCATGTGTCCCACGTTTATTGGAAACAGTTCCAATACCTTGCAATAATCCTACTAAGTTATTTAGATGATCCTCGGCAAAATCTGGGAAAAATTTATTCTCCTTTAATATTCTTAAAAGTTTTTTAACCGTATCTTTATCATTATCGTATTTATAATCACGCTTACTACATATAATTTTCATCACACTTTCAAATGCGTTACGACAATTATGATTAGCGTCACCAAACTTACCCTTTTTATAATAATCGTATGCCGCCAAAAATTCTTTATTTGCAGTTATATAATCTGGCGAAAATAAAAAAAGCAAAGCCGGCTTAACTGTCTCAGAATGAAGCAATTCGGAATCCATCCTGATAATACGCTTATTTTCAAATTGGTAACCAAGACCATTTTCTTTGAAGCGAGCATTAAGCTCATCAATATATGCCTGATACTCAGAATAACTAGTCGCTATTTTTTCAAAAGCCAATTCTATAACATCCAAGCATTGTTCATGATCAGCATTATTTTTAAAAAATTTAAATAACTCCTGTCTATAAGAATAATTGCCAACACCATCATGATAGTATTTCGTCAATTCAAATACACCATATTCTTTCCTTAAAGGAGTCACTATGTTTTCATACATTAATTCATCTTTTCCAAACAATTCAGTCACAATTTGAATAACTTGTATTTGGAATTTTTTAGGAATTACCTCATACGAATAAACATCAGGTTGTTCGCCTCTTAATTTTTTTTGTCTCTTTGAATATAAATCAATTACTGCCATATTTTACCTCTATTTTAAGTTTTAACTCTCAATTCACCCGTTAATAATTTCGCAAACATAGTGAAATACATGGATGTATTTCATCCATCCAAAGAAACTTGATAGTTTTCTGAATTCCGCGGTCAAACCGCGGAATGACGGTTTTTTTTGTGCCACGAAATAAGGATCGCGAAAGACTAGGTCGGTCGAAATCATCTCATCCTGTTTTAATTTTTTTAATTCTTGTTTAATTATTTTCTCTGGCTTATGAGAGATCGCCGTTCGTTCAAACAGCATAGAATCAATTTTCTTTCTTAACGTTCTAACACTCCATTTTTCAATTTTACACATTTCAGCATAAAACTCTCTCTGCAGTTGATTTTTAATAGGAATAAGCGCAATAAAATGCGTCCAGCTTAATTGTCGTATCAGTGATACGACAATTTTTTTATCGGAAAATACTTCAGCAAACTGCAGCATTCGACGAAGGTTCTTTTCGGAAAAACTTCTGCCATATGCGATTTCTAATTGTTTCGATAAAGCCGAAATAATTTCAGCACCATACTCTGCCCGATGACCTTGAAGTATTTCTTTGTTAATTCGATTTCCAATTCCCCAATACAGCATTGTTAAACCAGAATTCACCGCAGCAGCAACCGACAACCGTGCTTCTTCTATCATCAATTTAATATCATCGCACAATACTTGCTGATTTTTCATGATTGCTTTTTTACTCATGTTGTAATCCTTTTATTTCCCGTTTTGCGCTGCGCTCCGCACGGGCTACATTAAATTGCCATCTACAAATCAACCATTTTGTTAACTCCAACAAAATGATCATTAACTCTCAATTAACAGTTTCTGCGATCATAATTTGAACCATTTTTCCCATTTGGGAAAAATGGTTTTTCTTATAGAACATATACAAAATATCGCCTTTCATAACCCCAATTCCGCTAAGTATTTATCCAATTCCTTCTGCGTTTTAGCCAGTTCGGTTTCAAGCTGTTTAATTTCCTGCTGCGCGGCTGGAATGTCGATATCTTCTTCTTCCTCAAACGTATCGACATAACGCGGAATGTTAAGATTAAATTCGGCTTCTTGAATTTCTTTGAATGTTGCAAGATGAGAATATTTTTCAATTTCTTCAAATGCTTTGAAAGTCGAAACGATTTTCTTAATATCCTGCTCTCGAAGATGATTTTGCTTTTTTAAATCCGCGTATTCTCGGCTTGCGTCAATAAATAATATATGTTTGTCTCGCTTGTTTTTCGCTTTTTTCCACGATTTTCTGCCTTTGTTGAAAATCAAAATTGCCGCCGGAATGCCTGTACCAAAAAAGAGTTTTGACGGCAGCCCAATAACCGCTTCTAGTATATTGTCTTCAATAAATTTACGCCGAATAATTCCTTCAGCGCCGCTTCTAAACAGCACGCCATGCGGAACAACTACGCCGACTTTCCCTTCTCCTTCAAGCGCAATTTCTACCATGTGAGAAATAAAAGCATAATCGCCGCGACTCCTCGGCGGTATGCCGCGCCAAAATCGATTCCACCGATCATGCTTAGCATCTTCATGTCCCCATTTGTCTAGCGAGAAAGGCGGATTTGCAACCACAACGTTAAACCGCATTAACTCATCGTCTTGTATTAACTTAGTATTATTGATCGTATCGCACCATTCAACACGTGCAGAATCCATACTATGCAAAAACATATTCATCCGGCATAAAGACCAAGTTGATCCGTTGGATTCTTGTCCGAATAATGCAAAATTTTTATTGTTAACTTGCTTGGCAACCTTAATTAAAAGCGATCCAGATCCGCAAGCCGGATCACAAATACGATCGCCAGACTTTGCGCCGATCAGTCTGGCAAGCAGCTCAGAAACTTCCGGAGGCGTATAAAATTCGCCTGCTTTTTTCCCAGCGCCGGCAGCAAAACGCGCAATTAAATACTCATAAACATCGCCAATAACATCCCTGTTGCCAATGCGTGAAGGACGCAGATCAAGACGCGGATCAATAAAATCTTCCAATAAATTTTTTAAGCGGCGATTACGATCTTTAGTCTGCCCCAGCGCAGATTCACTATTAAAATCAATATTCCGAAAGACATTTTCAAGTTTTAGCTTATTCGCCTCTTCAATCTTTTCTAAAGCAATATTTATAAGCTCTCCGATATTGGGCTTATCACGATTACTATAAAGATAATAAAAATGCGATTCTTCCGGCACAACAAAACGTTCTCTGGAAAGCGCGCGCGCTATACGCGCTTTATTGCCATTAAATTTTTTACTATATTCTTCTTGTTTGTCACGCCAAAGATCGCTCAAGTACTTAATAAATAACATAGTAAGAATATAGTTTTTGTATTCGGACGGATCAACTGCACCGCGAAACGTGTCGCAGGCGCGCCAAACAACGTCGTTGATTTCAGTCTGTGAGATATGTGAATTCATAATTAGTTTTCTCCTAATCTGCTAGAAAATTTTGTATGGATGATCGGATGCCCACATGCAGACTGCGTTAACCAATTCTGTCCGCCGCTTTAGTAATTCATGCTGCAGCGCAGCCTCCTTCTGCAGCAGCGCTACAGCTCTGTGAACTTTTTCCTGTACCACCAACGACGGTATTTTTATATCAAGCTGTAAAAGACTTTTTTTTGATATGAAAGAAATAGCTGTACTTTTTGCATGAATATTAAAATATGTCTGCGCGCTTTTTTGATTTAGCCACCATGCTAAATATTCCGGCAAAATATCTTTTGTTTTTAACCGAATAATATAAAAAGATGAAAAAGCCAGCGTATTAGATAATTCTTTTGTCATACAGTACGCAAAGTGTGCTGTACCTCGCGCCTGAAAGAGAATATCCCCCTTGCACACAAAATACAGGTTTGGATTTCTCTCAGGATAAAACTTCAATAATGTTTTTTCCCGTAAATCATGCAATGCCGTAAAATCCTTACCTTGAATCAGACGATACAAGCCGTCTGAACGTTCCAGAATACGGCTTTTACTTTGATATCCGACTATAACATCAGCAATATTTTTCAAAATAATCATCATAATAATATTTGCACTTCAAAAATATAGTGTTTTGCCAACCGTAAAACAAAAACAAAACCCTGTCAATAAAAAATAAGTAGAAAGCGTACTTTTTATTTTTTGTGAAGATTGTGGGCATAAATCCACAAACCAACCATTGATTCAACGAAACATTTTTGTCATAGTTAAACCTTAATTTTTTCAAAGCTGCAAAGGAGAAACTAATCATGGGAGACTTTCTTTCATTTTGCACAATGATCACACCATTTATCGTCCAAATCGCATTCAGGCTTGGGGTTTTAGGCGTTGTCATTACTGGCTTTGTCAATCTTTTTAACCATCGAATCGGTTATGGCTTGCTTTTAATCGTATTAGGACCAATTGCCGTAAGAGTTTATTGTGAAATTCTTATATTTTTTCCGCATATACGAAAAGATCGGTGGCAACAAACTGTAATCATCCACAATCATTCCCGCATTTAACATGAGGGAATGCCTCCTCAGCTGCGATTAAAGATAATCTAAAAATCTCCTTTACATTACATAGCATAACAAAGTAAAATTGCGTACTTTAATTAACTTTACCATAATAATTGGCGCAAGAAGCTTGCATCAGCCCTAAATGGTGAAACAACGTTCTTAGGAGGACAAAAATTATATGCCAATCGCTCGAGTTAGAGAAACCGAACCCTTCGATATCGCCTTGCGCCGCTTTAAAAGAATGTGTGAAAAAGCCGGCATCATTTCAGAAATGCGCCGTCATGAATCTTATGAAAAGCCAAAGTGGAAACGTAAGCGCTTGAAAGCTCAAGCAAAAAAACGCTTATTGAAAATGTTATCACGAGAGAGATCAATCCCTGTTCGCGGCATTAGAGGTGCTGCAAAACGAAAAAGTCGAAGAGGCAGAAAAACCGGAAATGAATAACATGTCACTCAAACACCGCTTACAGGATGACATGAAAGCTGCTATGCGCGCACATGATAAAGCAAAACTGGAAACGATCCGCTTTGCACTATCCGCTATTAAACAACGCGAAATCGACGATAAAATCGATACCGAAGATGACAAAAACGTTATCCCAATTATAGAAAAGCTCATCAAGCAGCACCGCGAATCCATAACGCAATATCAAAATGCCGAACGTAAAGATCTTGCAGATAAAGAACTATTGGAGCTTTCCATCTTACAGGCTTATATGCCCGAACAACTATCCGAAGCAGAAATCGACAAAATCATTCGCGAAGCGATAAAAACTACCCAAGCAACTTCCATACGCGACATGGGTAAAGTCATGGGTATCATAAAACCCAAAATTCAAGGACAAGCCGATATGAGCGCGGTCAGCAGCAAAATCAAATCGATATTATCAAGCACAACCTAAAAAAACATATCTATGTCTAACCATATTCCACAGTCATTTATCGATGAACTGCTCGCTCGCGTTGATATTGTCAGCATCATCGAACCCTTTGTAGCACTTCGAAAGACCGGCGCTAATTACAAGGGACTCTGCCCATTTCATCAAGAAAAAACGCCTTCTTTCACCGTAAATGCAGATAAACAGTTTTTCCATTGTTTTGGCTGCGGTATCAGCGGAAATGCTATCTCATTTCTTATGAAATATGAGAATCAAGATTTTATAGAAATTATCGAAAATTTAGCAAGTCTTGCCAGCATGCAAATCCCGAATGAAATCTTATCACCCGCATTGCTTCAAAAAAGCAAAACCTTATATGACATCATGGAACAAGCGAACACTTTCTATCAACAGCAGCTGCGTCAATGTCCTCAAGCAATTAACTATCTCAAACAGCGCGGCTTATCTGGCGACATTGCTAAAAAATTCGGCATAGGCTATTCTCCATCCGGCTGGGATAATCTGCTAAAAACCATCGGTCGAAATAATGAACAGCGCGAACAATTGCTCGCAACCGGCATGCTCATTCAAAAAACAGAAACTTCATATTATGACCGTTTTCGAAACCGCATCATGTTCCCGATTCGTGATCGCAGAGGAAGAGTTATTGGCTTTGGAGGACGCGTATTAAATGACGAAACACCTAAATACCTTAATTCCCCTGAAACGCAAATTTTTCATAAGGGCAGTGAATTATATGGCCTATTTGAAGCGCGAAAAGCCAATCGTCAACTTCAACGCTTATTAATCGTTGAAGGCTACACAGACGTTATTGCATTAGCGCAAAATGGTATAACCTATGCTGTTGCAACGCTAGGAACAGCCATTACTGCTAATCACGTACAATATATATTTCGTATCTGTAAAGAAATCGTATTTTGCTTTGATGGGGATCGCGCCGGACAAGAAGCTGCTTGGCGCGCCATGGAAATACTAATACTCATCGTAAGAGATGATTGGAAAATCTACTTTATGTTCTTGCCGGAAGGAGAAGACCCTGACAGCATGATTCGAACAGAAAGATCGGAAAAATTTGAAGCCCGCATACAAAAATCCTCGACGCTATCCGAATTTTTCTTTCGTCATCTGAAAAATCAAATCAATCTCAGCCAACCTGATGGCCGCGCACGATTTATCAGTCTAGCAATGAACCATATACAAAAAATGCCGAATAATATTATGCGAGAAGTCTTCGTTGAAACATTATCTGAACAAACTCAAATTCATTCCGATAAACTCATTCAACGCCTACCGAAGTCTTCACAAACACCCATACCGACTGAAACAAAAATATCACTTATACACAAAGCAATTATGCTGCTCATTCAAAACCCGCCCCTTATCAAACATATTGATTTTGACTTAACCAGCTTGCCAACAGGCAACACTGACCTACTCGCAGAACTTGCCAACCGCTTAAAGACTAACCCAACTCTATCAACTGGCGCGATTATGGAGCATTGGCGAAACAAACCAGAAGAAACTTTACTCATTAAATTAGCAGGACAAGAACATATCGTACCTTCTTCTGGATTAATTTCGGAATTTTGTGCGATTATGAAAAAATTGCGACAGCACGGGCTTGAATATCGTATTGAGCAACTTATGAATAAGGCTGTCTTTGAAGGATTAAATAATTCTGAAAAAAAAATCTTGCAAAATTTGCTGTTAGAAAAGCAAAACTCATAAACTGTGCTATAGTATGGCTTGCATTAACTTATACCTCGCGCGGTCATAATTTGAGGAATTTTAGCGCTGATATTTTTTGTCCTATGCTGTTTTTAAATCGCGTGGAATAGTTATTCATATTCCCAAGATTTAAAAACAGCATAGGGCTAAAAAGAGCAAGCTAAAAACCGCAAATTATGACCGCGCGAGGTATATATACCCGCACAAGGGTACAGGAGAAATTAAAGAAACTAACTTCTCGCTAACCTTAATCAAGGTATGCTATTGAAATTATTTATGAAAACAATTTTTTTTAAAAAGAGAGAACTTCTTCATGCCAACAGAAATATCTGAGCCATTATCCAGTAAAACACCAGAACAACAACACCATCTTAAAAAATCTTTATTTGAAATAGCAAGAGAACAGGGCTACTTAACTGTCACTCAAATCAATGACAATCTCTCGTCAGATGTCGACCATGAACAATTCGAAGGAATTGTTGAAATCATTAACGACATGGGTATACGCGTTTACGAATCAACGCCAAATACTGATATGTTACAACTTGCCAAAACAATCTCTCCTGTTGTCACAGACGAGGAAACAACCGCTGCTGCTGCAGCTGCTTTGGCTGCCGTAGACACCGAACTCGGACGAACAACTGACCCTGTCCGCATGTATATGCGAGAAATGGGTTCGGTTGAACTATTAACTCGAAAAGGTGAAATTGAAATCGCAAAACGTATAGAAGAAGGAACTCAATTAGAAATTCAAGCCTTAGCGCACCATTTAGATTCTGTAAAAGATATATTAAATCAATATAACCACCTTACAACAAATGGGAGCAACAGACTCTCAGATCTTGTGATCGGAATTATAGAAGATGAAAATACCGAACTTCATTCTGCAAATGATCAAAAAGATAAATCTGATGACAACCAAAACTTGGATGCTAGTCATACTAACGAAGATGAAACATCAGTTATTACCATTGACGATAATCCATGTCTTGATCCAGAACTCGCCAAAAAACATTTCACTAAACTACGAAAACTCTACAATTCCGCGTTAAATGCTGAAAAGAAAAACGGTCGAGTTCACAAAACCACTAAAACAAAATTCGAAGCATTAGCCAACCATTTCATGACCTTTAAGTTTGTTCCGCGAGAAGTCGAAAAATTAACAAGACGTATGAATAATATGCTGACAAACATCAGAAAACATGAACGCGAAATTATGACTTTATGCGTAAACAAAGCCAAAATGCCTAGAAAAACTTTCATAAAATCTTTTCCTAAAAATGAAACAAATATGGATTGGGTCAATACACATATCAAATCCAAAAACCAATACACAGAAACGTTAAAACAATATGCTTTGTATGTAACGCGTATTCAACGCAAATTAACAATGATCGAAAAAAATACCAATCTTCCTATTGAGAACATCAAAACGATTAATCGTTCTATGTCAATCGGAGAAGCGCGTGCAAAACGAGCAAAAAAAGAAATGACTGAAGCTAACTTGCGTTTAGTCATTTCTATTGCAAAAAAATACACAAATCGCGGTTTACAATTTCTAGATCTCATTCAAGAAGGAAATGTCGGCTTAATGAAAGCCGTTGACAAATTCGAATATCGAAGAGGTTATAAATTTTCCACTTATGCAACATGGTGGATACGTCAAGCTATTACGCGCTCTATTGCTGATCAGGCACGCACAATACGTATTCCCGTACATATGATCGAAACCATCAACAAAATGAATCGAATCTCTCGACAAATCTTACAAGAAACCGGACAAGAACCTAAACCCGAAGAACTTGCGATTCTCATGGAGATGCCAGAAGATAAGATACGTAAAGTACTTAAGATTTCCAAAGAACCTATCTCAATGGAAACCCCTATTGGTGATGATGAAGATACGCATTTAGGCGACTTCATAGAAGACGCCAACATCTCATCTCCGATCGAAGCTGCAACAGCAGAAGGATTAGCTGAATCGATACGCTCCGTACTCGACACACTAACACTGAGAGAAGCTAAAGTATTGCGTATGCGCTTCGGCATTGATATGAACACAGATCATACTTTAGAAGAGGTAGGAAAACAATTTGATGTAACAAGAGAACGAATTCGTCAAATTGAAGCAAAAGCTTTAAGAAAATTACGCCATCCAAGCCGTTCCGAAAAAATACAAAGCTTCTTAGACGAACACGAAGAAGAAGAAACCTGATTTGTAGAAACTAGGAAATTATGTCGCTTCGCGATGATTTT